>NZ_JBYSXG010000073.1:0-17338 GCF_058782005.1 Sphingomonas sp. FW306-1B-B10E | reverse complement strand
ACCCCCTACCCCTCCCTTGCAGGGAGGGGAGTCGATATGCCATTGCGCAATAAAATTACACGACGAGTCGGGCCGCGAGCGTCCGCCGCAGGAGAGTTTATGCGCACGATCGAGCATCTCATCGCAGGCCATGCAGGCGGCGGCGCGGCACGCACCGCCGACGTCTTCGACCCCAATACCGGGCAGGTCCAGGCCAAGGTGTCGCTCGGCGGCCAGGCCGAGCTCGACCGCGCCGTCGCCGCCGCGCAGGCCGCGCAGCCCGGCTGGGCCGCGACCAACCCGCAGCGCCGCGCCCGCGTCATGTTCCGCTTCAAGGAGCTGGTCGAGGCGAACATGGACGTCCTCGCCCACACCCTCTCCTCCGAGCATGGCAAGGTCATCGCCGATGCCAAGGGCGACATCCAGCGCGGGCTCGAGGTGATCGAGTTCGCCTGCGGCATCCCGCATGCGCTCAAGGGCGAATATACCCAAGGCGCCGGCCCCGGCATCGACGTCTATTCGATGCGCCAGCCGCTCGGCATCGGCGCGGGGATCACGCCGTTCAACTTCCCGGCGATGATCCCGATGTGGATGTTCGGGGTGGCGATCGCCTGCGGCAACGCCTTCATACTCAAGCCCTCCGAGCGCGATCCCTCGGTCCCCGTGCGCCTCGCCGAGCTGATGCGCGAGGCCGGCGCGCCCGAGGGGATCCTCCAGGTCGTGCACGGCGACAAGGAGATGGTCGACGCGATCCTTGACCATCCCGCCATCTCGGCAGTGAGCTTCGTCGGTTCGTCCGACATCGCGCATTATGTCTACCGCCGCGGCGTCGACGCCGGCAAGCGCGTCCAGGCGATGGGCGGCGCCAAGAACCACGGCATCGTGATGCCCGACGCCGATCTCGACCAGGTCGTCGCCGACCTGTCGGGCGCCGCGTTCGGCTCGGCGGGCGAGCGCTGCATGGCGCTCCCGGTGGTCGTGCCGGTCGGCGACAAGACCGCCGATGCGCTGCGCGAGAAGCTGCTTCCTGCGATTCGTTCGCTGCGCGTCGGCGTCTCTACTGATAATGATGCGCATTATGGCCCGGTGGTGAACGCCGCGCACAAGGCGCGGGTCGAGAACTGGATCCAGACCGGCGTCGACGAAGGCGCCGAATTGGTCGTCGACGGCCGCGGCTTCCAGCTGCAGGGGCACGAGCAGGGCTTCTTCATCGGCCCGTCGCTGTTCGACCGGGTCACGCCCGACATGCAGTCGTACAAGGAAGAGATTTTCGGCCCCGTCCTCCAGATCGTCCGCGCCCCCGATTTCGAGACCGCCGTCCGCCTCCCCAGCGAGCATCAGTACGGCAACGGCGTCGCGATCTTCACCCGCAACGGCCATGCCGCACGCGAGTTCGCCGCGCGGGTGAACGTGGGCATGGTCGGGATCAACGTGCCGATCCCGGTGCCGGTCGCCTATCACAGCTTCGGCGGCTGGAAGCGCTCGGCGTTCGGCGACATCAACCAGCACGGCATGGAAGGCGTCCGCTTCTGGACCAAGACCAAGACCGTCACCCAGCGCTGGCCCGACGGCTCGGCGCTGCCGAGCGGCAGCGAGGACGGCGGGCCGTCGCGCATCCAGGACGCGTTCGTCATCCCGACGATGGGGTGAGCCGGTGAAGCGCGTCCTGCTTCTGCTCTGTGCGCTGCTGATCGCGACACCGGCCGTCGCGCAGAAGCGGATCGCGCTGACGTTCGATGACGCCCCCCGCAGCGTCGGCGCGTTCTTCACCAAGCAGGAGCGCGCACGCCGGCTGATCGCCGCGCTCAAGAAGGCGCGCGTCACGCAGGCGGCGTTCTTCGTCAATCCTGGCAAGGTCGAGACGCCGGGCGATTTGGCATTGATCGATGGCTATGTCCGCGCCGGGCACGTCATCGCCGATCACAGCTTCAGCCACCTGCATCTCAACCAGTCGAGCGTCGCCGACTATCTCGCTGACGTGGACAAGGCCGAAGCCTGGCTCACGCCGCGCACCGGCTATCGCCCGTGGCTCCGCTATCCGTTTCTAGACGAGGGCGGCAAGGACAAGGCCAAGCGCGACGCCGTCCGCGCCGGGCTCGCCGCGCGCGGGCTGACAAACGGCTATGTCACCGCCGAGGGTTCGGACTGGAATATCGAGCAACTGACGGTCGCGGCGAAGAAGGCCGGCAAGACGATCGACAAGGCCGGCCTGCGCGATCTCTATGTCGAGACGCATGTCCAGGCCGCGGACTTCGCCGACGCGCTCATGGTCAGGACGATCGGCCGTTCGCCGCCGCACGTGATGCTGCTCCACGAGACCGACATCGCCGCGCTCTTCGTTGCCGACCTGGTCAAGACGTTGCGGGCGGACGGCTGGGAGATCGTCACCGCCGATGCAGCCTATGCCGACGCGCTCAGGACTGCGGCGCCCGACGTGTCCAGCGCCAACGGCACGCTCACCGAATTGCTGGCGTGGGAAAAGGGCCTCCCCGCCCCGCGCTGGTACGAACGCAACGACATCACGCTCGCCAACCGGCTGTTCGCCGAGCGAGTGCTGCACGAGAAAGCCCCATGACCAGTCAATTCGACCTTACCGACGAGCAGCTCCAGATCCAGGAGATGGCACGCCAGTTCACCGCCGACCGCATTACGCCGCATGCGGCGGAATGGGACGAGAAGCATATCTTCCCGCGCGAGACGATTCGCGCGGCGGCCGAACTCGGCTTCGGGTCGATCTACGTGTCGGAGGAGTCCGGGGGGATCGGGCTTGGACGGCTCGAATCGGCGCTGATCATGGAAGCGATGGCCTATGGCTGCCCGTCGACCAGCGCGTTCATCTCGATCCACAACATGGCCAGTTGGATGATCGACCGGTTCGGGTCGCAGGCGGTCAAGGACAAATATCTCCCCAGCCTGATCACGATGGACCGGCTGGCGAGCTATTGCCTGACCGAGCCGAGCTCGGGCTCGGACGCAGCGGCGCTCAAGACCCGCGCAGTGAAGGACGGGGGCGACTATATCGTAACCGGCACCAAGCAATTCATCTCGGGCGGCGGCGAGAACGAGGTGTACGTCACGATGGTCCGGACCGGCGAGGACGGCCCCAAGGGCATTTCTTGCCTCGTCATCGAAAAGGACATGCCGGGCGTCAGCTTCGGCGCGCAGGAGAAGAAGCTCGGCTGGCATTCGCAGCCGACCGCGCAGGTGATCCTAGAGGACGTCCGCGTGCCTGCCGAGAACGTCGTCGGGGGCGAAGGCGAAGGCTTCCGCATCGCGATGATGGGACTGGACGGCGGCCGGCTCAACATCGGTGCCTGCTCGCTTGGCGGCGCGCAGCGCTGCCTCGACGAGGCGATCCAGTACAGCAGGGACCGTCAGCAGTTCGGGCGGCCGATCGCCGATTTCCAGAACAGCCAGTTCACGCTTGCCGACATGGCAACCGAACTCGAGGCGGCGCGCGCCCTGCTTTATCTCGCCGCCGCCAAGGTCACTGCCAACGCGCCCGACAAGACCAAATTCGCCGCGATGGCGAAACGTCTGGCCACCGATACGGGTTCGAGCGTTGTCGACCGCGCGCTCCAGCTCCACGGGGGATATGGCTATTTGCAGGACTATCCGATCGAACGCTTCTGGCGCGACCTGCGCGTCCACTCGATCCTCGAAGGAACCAACCAAGTGATGCGAATGATCGTCGGCCGCGAGCTGACTAGGCAATGAGCGACGACGTCCTCACTTTCGCCGAAGGCCGCGCGGGCCGGATCCGGCTCAATCGGCCCAAGGCGCTGCATGCGCTCAACACCGGTATGTGCGCGGCGATGCTCGACGCGCTTACCGCGTGGCGCGCGGACACTGCGGTCGAGGCAGTGCTGATCGATCACGCCGAGGGTCGCGGCTTCTGCGCCGGGGGCGACATCCGAATGATCGCGACGAGCGGCGCCGGCGATGGCCAGGCCGCGCGCGACTTCTTCCGGATCGAGTATCAGCTCAACCACGCGCTGTTCACTTACGCCAAGCCGGTGATCGCCTTCATGGACGGGATCACGATGGGCGGCGGGGTCGGGATTTCGATGCCGGCGAAGTTCCGCGTCGCCACCGAGAATACTCGCTTCGCGATGCCCGAGACCGGGATCGGGCTGTTCCCCGATGTCGGCGGCGGCTGGTATCTCTCGCGGCTTCCCGGGCACCTCGGCGAATATATCGCGCTCACCGGGGCGCGGCTCAACGGCGCTGACTGTCTCGCCCTCTGTCTCGCGACGCACTATCTGCCCGCCGAGCGGATCGACGAGGCGAAGGTGGCGATCATTGCCCACGCAGGCGATGTCGCCGCCGTGCTGGAACGGCTTGGGGTCGCGCCGCAAGAAGCGAATATTACGTCACAAATCACTGATATCGATAGACTTTTCTCTGGAGATACGGTGGAGGAGATCGTCACGGCGCTTGCGGCCGATGACGGGCTCTGGGCGAAGGAGCAATTGGCGATCCTCGCCACCAAGTCGCCGCAGGCGATGAAGGTCTCGCTGCAGCTCGTGCGTCAGGGCCGTCACATGCCGAGCTTCGAGGACGAGATGCGGCAGGAATATGCCGTCGCCACGCGCGTGGTCCAGCGCCCCGATTTCGCCGAGGGCGTCCGCGCGGTGATCATCGACAAGGACGATGCGCCGCGCTGGCAGCCCGCCACTGTCGAGGCCGTCACCGATCACGTGATCGACCAGATCTTCGCGCCCTTGCCCGCCGACCAGGAATGGGCGCCCGCCTAACCGGAGGAATTGATGTCGTACGAAACCATCCTCGTCGAGCAGCGCGGCGCCGTCACGCTGATCACGCTCAACCGCCCACAGGCGCTCAATGCGCTGAACGGCCAGGTCCTGTCCGAACTGCTCGATGCTATGGCCGCGTACGACAAGGACGCATCGCGGGGCTGCGCGGTGATCACCGGCAGCGAGAAGGCGTTCGCGGCGGGTGCCGACATCAAGGAGATGCAGGCGCAGGGCTTTGCCGACATGTACGGGCACGACTTCTTCGCCGGCTGGGACACGTTCACCCGTACGCGCAAGCCGATCATCGCCGCGGTGGCGGGCTATGCGCTTGGCGGCGGCTGCGAACTGGCGATGATGTGCGACTTCATCCTCGCGGCGGATACGGCCAGGTTCGGTCAGCCCGAGATCAAGCTTGGCGTGTCGCCGGGCATGGGCGGGTCGCAGCGGCTGACCCGCGCGGTCGGCAAGGCCAAGGCGATGGAGATGTGCCTCACCGGGCGGATGATCGACGCGGTAGAGGCGGAGCGTGCAGGGCTGGTCGCGCGCATCGTCCCGACCGCCGAACTGGTCGACGATGCGGTGAAGACCGCGGCGGCGATCGCGGGCATGGCCCCGCTGGCGGTGCTGGCGAACAAGGAAATGGTCAACGCCGCGTATGAGTCGACATTGAGCCAGGGCGTCCAGTTCGAGCGGCGGCTGTTCCATGCGCTGTTCGGCACGACGGACCAGAAGGAAGGCATGACGGCGTTTGTCGAGAAACGTCCGGGGAATTGGACGGGGAAGTAGCCTCCGACCAGCGAGAAGCGCTCCCCTTCCGCTTGCGGGAGGGGTCGGGGGGCTGGCCGCTAATGCTGTACTCGGTGAGACACCTTCCCCTCCCCTAGCCCCTCCCGCAAGCGGGAGGGGAACATGTTGGAGATAATCGAATGGCACGCATCGCATTTATCGGGCTGGGCAATATGGGCGGCGGGATGGCCGCGAACCTTGCCAAAGCGGGCCATGACGTCCGCGCGTTCGATCTTTCCGCCGAGGCGCTCGACAAGGCGAAAAAGGCCGGCTGCCTCCCCGCTGACGACGCCAATGCGGCGATCGAGGGCGCCGAGGCGGTGATCACGATGCTCCCCGCCGGCCGCCATGTCGAAGCCGTCTATACCGACAGCGTCCTGCCCCATGCCGATGCCGGGGCGATCCTGATCGACTGCTCGACGATCGACGTCGCCACCGCGCGCCGCGTCGCCGACGCCGCCGCCGCACACGGCCTTGCCGCGGTCGATGCCCCGGTCTCGGGCGGAATCGCCGCGGCCAATGCCGGCAGCCTCACCTTCATGGTCGGCGGCAGCGAGGCGGCATTCAGCCGCGCCGAGCCGTTTTTGTCGGACATGGGCGAGGCGGTCATTCACGCAGGCGCCAGCGGCGCGGGCCAGGGCGTCAAGATCTGCAACAACATGATGCTCGGCGCGACGATGATCGCGACGTGCGAGAGCTTCGCGCTCGCCGAAAAGCTCGGGCTCGACCTGCAGAAGCTCTACGATGTCGCCTCGGTCAGCTCGGGGCAGAGCTGGTCGATCACCAGCTATTGCCCCGTCCCCGGCGTCGGTCCCGAGACGCCGGCCGACCGCAACTATCAAGGCGGGTTCGCCGCGGCGCTGATGCTCAAGGACCTGAAGCTCGCGCTCGAAGCCGCCGCCGGCGTCGACGCCGACACCCCGATGGCAGCGCGTGCAGAGGAGCTTTACGAACAATTCGCCAATGGCGACGGGGCGACGCTCGATTTCTCGGGGATCATCAAGATGCTTCGGGGGTAGGATCGATCTTCCCTCCCTGAAAGCAGGGAGGGGAGCCTAGCCCCTCCGAAACATTCCGCCGCATCGCGCAACGAAGCGAAATCCCGCCGAGACCCCTGCTCCGCATCTGGCTCCTGCGCCCGCACCCCCCGGGGCGCGCCAGTACAGGAGTATCCATGACCCGACTTCACATCATCGTCGTTGCCGCGGCGATGTTCGCGGGCAGCCCCGCGCTTGCGCAGGAGGCGACCGATTTCACCGGCGCGCGCGCCGAGGCCAGCGTGGGGCTCGACCAGTTGCGCTTCGACCTCGCCACGCTCGGCGGCGACGGCAAGGCCAAGCAGTCCGATCTCGGCTATGGCATCGCGATCGGCTATGACGCCGCGCTCGCCCCGAACCTCATCGCGGGCATCGAGGGCGGCGTGAACCTGTCCGACGTGCGCTACGCGACCGGCGACGCTACCGACGGCAGCGAGTTGCGCAAGCGCCGCGAACTCACGCTCGCCGGGCGGATCGGCACGCCGATCACGCCCAGCGCCCTGCTCTACGGCAAGGTCGGCTATGCCAACCTCCAGCTGCGCGAGGACCAGACCGTCGCCGGCGTCACCGCCAGCACCAAGGACAATCTCGACGGCGTGCTCGTCGGCGCGGGCGTGGAAGTGAAGCTGACCCCCAGCGCCTATTGGAAGAGCGAGTATCGCTACACCGATTACGCCAGCGGCGTGTCTTCGAACAAGGTCACCACCGGTATCGGCATCCGGTTCTAGGGCCGGAGGAGGAGCCGGTCGCCCGCCGGCTCCTCCAAATCGGGATTAACCCGAACTTTGCACCTTGCGCGCATAACCGCTTCATGCGCGCAACGATCCTGCTCCTCGCCCTCGCCGCTCCTGCCGCCGCGCAGGAGCCTTCCGCACCCTTCGTCGTCGCCGAGACCGGCCAGGGCTATGCCACGATCGGCGATGCCGTGAACGCGATCCGCGACGACACCGCGACGATCCTGATCGCGCCCGGCACCTATCGCCAGTGCGTGATCCAGGCGGGCGGCAAGATCACCTTCAAGGCGCGTCAGCCGGGCACGGTGATCTTCGAGCGCGAGGCGTGCGAGGGCAAGGCGGCCTTCGTGCTGCGCGGCCGCGGCTCGGCGGTCGACGGCATCATCTTCCGCAACTTTTCGGTCCCCGACGGCAACGGCGCGGGCATCCGCATCGAGATGGGCGACCTGACCGTCACCAATTCGATGTTCCTCGACAGCCAGGAAGGCATTCTTGGCGGCGGGCACGAGACGGTGCGGCGGATCAGCATCGATCATTCGACCTTTTCGGGGCTCGGCCAGTGCGAGACCCCGAGCTGCAGCCATTCGATCTACCTCGTCGTCGACGGCGACGTCTCGGTCACGCGGTCGCGCTTCGAGCGCGGCACCGGCGGGCATTACGTCAAGCTTCGCGCGCGGCGGGTCAACGTCACCGATTCGAGCTTCGACGACAGCGCGGGCAGCAAGACCAACTATATGATCGACCTGTCCGAAGGCGGTACCGGGCTGATCGCGCGCAACACCTTCGTCCAGGGCAAGAGCAAGGACAATCATTCGGGGCTGATCGTCGTCGCGGCGGAGGGCCGGACCTATCCGTCTGCCGGTCTGCGCGTCGAGGACAACACCGCCAGCATGGCGCCCGGCGCCCCGCCCAACCCTGCCTTCGTCGCGGATTTGAGCGGCTCGACGATCGAGCTCAGCAACAACCGGCTCACGGGCATGCGCGCCTTCGAGCGGCGCTGACTCCTTCTCCCCCTGTGGGAGAAGGAAGGGGCCCGCTCGATGAAATCGAGTGGGAAGGATGAGGGGGACGTCGCCTGCTACGACTCCCCCTCACCCTTCCGCCGATTTCATCGGCTCCCTCCCTCTCCCACAAGGGGAGAGGGAAAGAGCTCTATCTGCAAGTGCTCCCCGCGCCTGCATCGAGATCGAGGCAGCGGCCGTCGATCTGCACGGGGACCGGCACATGGATCAGCGACGCCAGGGTCGGCGCGATGTCGACGGTCTCGACCGACAACGGCTGCTCGAACCCGGTCATGCCCTTGCGCCAGAACAGGATCGGCACGCGCCGGTCATAATCCCAGAAGCTGCCATGCGTCGCGACATAGCCCACGCCGGGCGCGGCGATCGGCGTCACGCGCGGCTTGAGCGCGATGACGAGGTCGCCCGAGCGCGACGGCTCGTAGGACTGGCGCGCGCGTTCGAGCAGGGTCCAGGTCTCGGGCGGCCCCTTGGGCGCGGCGGTCGCGGCGATCTGCGCGCGGGTCAGCACCGCCTGCACCTGCGGATGCGCCGAATAGAGCCGGATCGCCTCGGCCTGCGCCGCTACGCGCTGCGCCTTGGTCAGTTTCGGGTCGAAATAGACGTCCCCTGCCGGGCCGCCGACGAGGACCGGGCCGACAATGCCGAGCTTCGCAGCGATCTGCTTGCCGATCGCGCTCGATGCCAGCGCGGGATCGACGCGCGCGGCCATCGGCGCGGCATGGTCGCGATTGCGCTCGGGCAGGTCGTGCCCGCCATGATCGGCGGTGAGCGTCACCGCATAATCGACGCCGGTCTTGTCGAGCACCGCAAACAATTTGCCGAGCGCCTGATCGAGCGCCTGGAGCTGGAGGCACATCTCGCTGCCTTCGGTCCCGAGGCTGTGGCCGACATAGTCGGTCGCCGAGGCGCCGAGGATCAGCAAGTCGGTATGCGCGCCCTGGCCGAGCTTCATGTCGGTGGCGAGACCGGCGCCCAAAGCGAGGATCGCCTCGTCGAATTCGGGCGAGGCGCGAAAGGCGCGGACATCGCCCGCGGCGCGCGCGAAGCGGCCGTCGCCGACGGATAGAGTGGGCGTCACGGAAATGGCGCGGCTGTGCGCACGACACAGCGGAGACAATTCCATCGGCTCCTGCGCCTCGGCGAGGCGCTCGGTGACGCTGGCATTGACGCGGGTGACCATCGCCGGCGCGGCGCGGCCGGCATAAGAGACGAAGGCCTTGCCGCCCCACCACCAGAGCTCGTCGACCTTGTGCCCGCCCATCATCACCGCGGCGCGATCCTTGCCGGCGACCGAGACGACGCGCGACGCCGGATCGGCAAGCTTCATCCATTCGCCGAGCGTCGGCACCTTCAGATGCTTGTCCGAGACGGTGTAGCTCGTCGAATTGCTGCCGGGGACGCTCTCGTCCTCGGCGCAATAAACGGTCTTGTCTTCGCGCGGGGCAGTGAAGTCGGTCCAGTCGTTGGCGACGATCCCGGTGCGTGCCGGCCGCGCGCCGGTCAGGATCGTCGAATGGCCGGGGCAGGTCTCGGTCGCGGCGTGGCTCTGATAGCCCGAGGGGAACACCGCGCCCGACAGCAGCCGCGCAAAGCCCTCGCGGAAATGCGTGCGGTATTCGGCGAACAGGTCCGCGGAGAACTGGTCGACCGAGATCACCACCAGAAGCTTGGGCGGAGTCTGCGGGCTCGGCGCCTGCTGGGCGGCGGCGGGCGCGGCGGCGAGCAGCGCCAACGCTGCGAGAGGCACGAACTTCATTGCGGAGGCGACTCCAGTCGAGGAAATACGCTGCCAGCTATTGTCGATCGATCGATCCTGGGCAAGGACGGCGCATGGCGTGGTTTCGTTTCGTGCTGATGTCGTTGATCCTGCTGTTCGCAGGGGGCGTCGCGTCGGCGCAGCAATCGGCGGCGGATAGGGGTCCGCATGTCCGGATCGAACTGATCGCCGAGACCGATCGACCCGCGCCCGGCAGCGAGATCCTGCTCGCGCTCGCCTCTGCGCCCGCGCCCGGCTGGCATGCCTATTGGCAGAATCCCGGCGACGCGGGGCTGCCCGCGCGTGTCGCCTGGACCTTGCCCGCCGGCGCGAGCGCGGGACCGCTCCGCTATCCGGTGCCGCAACGGCTGACCATCGCCGGGCTGATGAACTATGTCTACGAGGCGCCGTTCGCGCCGCTGGCGACGCTGCGCGTGCCGGCGGAGGCGAAGCCCGGTGAGGCGCTGCCGATCGCGGTCAAGCTCGACTATCTCGTCTGCACCGACCAGGTCTGCGTTCCCGAAAAGGCCGCGCTCGCGACCACGCTGACGATCGGCGACGGCGGCGTTCCCGCCGATCGCCGAGCGCGCTTCGACGGCTGGCGCGCGGCCTTGCCCAAGCCGCTGGGCGTGCAGGCGCACTATCAGCGTGACGGCGCGGTCTTGCGGATGGGAGTCCCCTTCCCCGCTGCCGCAGCGCTTTCCGGAGAAGGCTATTTCTTTCCGCTGACCCAGAATGCGATCGACTATGCCGCGCCGCAGCGGGTGGTGCGCGAGGGCGACCGCGTGGTGGTCGAGGCGACGGCCAAGGCGCCGGCGGGCGCGGTCAGCGGCGTGCTCGCCTTCGGCAATCAGGGCTTCATCGTCGATGCGTTCCCCGGCACCGTGCCGCCGGCTGCGGCGAGCGGCGGCTGGCTGGGGGCGACGCTGCTCGCCTTTTTCGGCGCGGTGACCGGCGGGCTGATCCTCAATATCATGCCGTGCGTGTTCCCGATCCTCAGCCTCAAGGCGCTGAGCCTCGCCAAATCCAATCAGGCCGACGCCAAGCCGCGCGGTGAAGCCCTGGCCTATACCGCCGGGGTGATCGCGGTCTGCCTCGCGCTTGGCGGCGCGCTGCTGGCGATCCGCGCGGCGGGGGCGACGGTGGGCTGGGCGTTCCAGCTCCAGGACCCACGGATCATCCTGCTGCTGTTGCTGCTGATGACGGGGATCGCGCTCAACCTCGCCGGGCTGTTCGAAGTCAACGCACCGGGCTTCGTCAACCGCGCCGCTGCGCGCGGCCATGGTGGCGCCTTCGCCACCGGCGCGCTCGCCGCGTTCGTCGCGACGCCGTGCAGCGGTCCGTTCATGGCCTCGGCGCTCGGCGCGGCGCTGATCCTGCCCTGGCCCGCCGCGCTGGCGATCTTTGGCGGACTGGGGCTCGGCATCGCGCTCCCCTTCCTGCTGCTCGGCTTCATCCCCGCGCTGCGCCGCCGCCTGCCCAAGCCCGGCGCGTGGATGGCGCGGCTGCGGCGCATCCTGTCGATCCCGATGTTCCTGACCGCGCTCGCCTTGCTGTGGGTGCTGTGGCGCCAGGCAGGACAGCTCGGCCTGGTCCTCGGGCTCGGTGCCGCATTGCTCGTCGCGCTCGGGCTGTGGAGCGTCGGCACCCGCCAGCGCAAGGGCGCCAGCTTCGCCTGGCTGATCGCGCTGCCGGCGCTCGCGCTCGCATTGGCCCCCGCTTTCTTCGTTCGTCCGGTCACGCTCGAGCAGAAGTTCGCGCATGGCGAGCGCTTCAGCGAAGCGCGGCTCGCGGCGCTTCGCGCGCAGGGACGCCCGGTCTTCGCCTATTTCACCGCCGACTGGTGCCTGACCTGCAAGGTCAACGAAAAGGCAGTGATCGAGACCGGCCCGGTGATCGGCGCGCTCGCCAAAGGCAAGGTCGCGGTGCTGGTTGGCGACTGGACCAATGGCGATCCCGAGGTCGGCCGCTTCATCGAGCGGCACAACCGCGCCGGCGTGCCGCTCTATCTCTGGTACGCGCCGGGCAGCGCCGAGCCCGAGATACTTCCGCAGATCCTCAGTCAGTCGCTGCTGGTCGAGCACGCCAAGGCCCGCTGACGCCGCGGGTGCGCCGGATTCAAGGGCCGACTCGGCGCATCCATCGCCCGGAGCGGCAGCGCGAAGTTTAGAAAGTTGTGGGTCTGGCACGGGTTGTCGCCCCTTGCGCCTGTGAGGCGACAGGGTTGCGCCAGCTATCGACACCCACGCGACACGGACGCGCCAGCGGCGCGACGGCGAAGCGCCACGCATGCGCCACGCATGCGCCACGCATGCGCCACCCCCGCGGCGGCGAAGCGACGCGATACGGCGTTTGAGCGATTGGGCGGGAAGCCGAGCGATCATCGACCAGAATAAAGCAGCGCAAATCCTATTTTGGAAGGGGAGCAGTCCGGACGGAAGAGTCGTGCTGCGACGGGCTCAGCACGAACGGGGAAGGACGATGGTACCTCCTGCTCCCTCCGCTCCAATCGGTGCCCCTTGTGCAATGCAACAAAGCGTTGCAGCATGGAACTTGCGGGCCCTTCCCGCACTTGGGAGCTTCGATGGCATCACGCGGGGCGTTCGACGAGATCTGGGGGCATGGCGGGCCCGATGCACCGCGACCGGAATTCGCTGCGCTGTCGCAGTGGGTCGCCGATACCCCGACGTCCGAGCTTCAGCGCCGCCAGCAATCGGCCGAGGCCGCGTTTCGCCAGCTCGGCATCACCTTCGCAGTCTATGGTGAGAATGAAGCGGCCGAGCGGATCATCCCGTTCGATATCGTGCCCCGCGTCTTCCTCCAGCAGGAATGGGCGCGGCTGTGCGAGGGGCTGGTCCAGCGCACGCAGGCGATCAACGCGTTTCTCGAGGACATTTACGGCGAGCGCCGGATCCTCAAGGAAGGCCTGATCCCGCCCGAGCTGATCTATCGCAACGAGCAGTTCCGCCCCGAGGTCGCCGGCATCCGGCCGCCGCACGGGGTGTGGGCGCATATCTGTGGGATCGACCTGGTGCGCGTCGGCCCGGATGAATTCTACGTGCTCGAGGACAATGCCCGCACCCCCTCGGGCGTGTCGTACATGCTCGAGAATCGCGAGGCGATGCTGCGGCTGTGCCCCGAACTGTTCCGCGAGCTGCGCGTGGCGCCAGTCGACAGCTATCCCGACATGCTGCTCGAGACGATGCGCTCGGTCGCGCCGGGCAACAACCCGCATCCGGTGTGCGTCGTGCTCACCCCCGGCCACTTCAATTCGGCTTATTACGAGCACAGCTTCCTCGCCGATTCGATGGGGATCGAGCTGGTCGAGGCGGCGGACCTCGTCGTCGACGACGATTTCGTCTGGGTCCAGACGATCGCCGGACGCGTGAAGGTCGACGTGATCTACCGCCGGATCGACGACGACTTCCTCGACCCGCTGACCTTCCGGCCGGACTCGCTGCTCGGCGTGCCCGGGCTGATCGCCGCCTATCGCGCGGGCAATGTCGCGCTGATCAATGCGCCGGGCAACGGCATCGCCGACGACAAGGCGATCTACAGCTACATGCCGGAGATCGTGCGCTTCTATTCGGGCGGCGAGGCCAAGCTGCCCAATGTCGAGACCTTCCGCTGCCGCGAGCCGCAGGCGTTGAAATATGTGCTCGATCATCTCGACGAATTGGTGGTCAAGCTCGTCGACGGCTCGGGCGGCTATGGCATGCTCGTCGGGCCGACCGCGACCAAGGCGCAGATCGCCGACTTCCGCGCGGCGCTGATCGCCGAGCCGCATCGCTATATCGCGCAGCCGACCCTGGCCCTGTCGACCGTGCCGACGATGAGCGATGCGGGGCTGGCACCGCGCCATGTCGACTTCCGGCCGTTCGTGCTGACCGGGAGCGACGGGGTGCACGTGGTGCCGGGCGGCCTCACCCGGGTGGCGCTGCGCGAGGGCTCGCTGGTGGTCAATTCCAGCCAGGGCGGCGGGACCAAGGATAGCTTCGTGCTGCTGGAGGATGGGGCGCCGTCACAAGTGCAGAGACAGAGCCAGTGAAGGCGGGTGTTCGGATCCTCCCCGGCACGGGGAGGGGGACCAGCCGCAGGCTGGTGGAGGGGGCTCTCCACAAGCGAATCCATTTGGGGCACGCCCCCTCCACCACCGCCTTCGGCGGCGGCCCCCCTCCCCGTTCCGGGGAGGATCGTCCATGCTGATGCTCTCGCGCACCGCGGCGGCGCTGTATTGGCTCGGGCGCTATGTCGAGCGGGCCGACTTCATCGCGCGGCTGGTCGAGGCGACGGTGCGGCTCGACGCGCTCTCCGCGCGCCCCGCGGGCGAGGCGGCGTGGCAGAGCGCGCTGGCGGTCACCGATACCGACGCGGCCTTCGCCGCGACCGGGCAAGCCTATACCCAGGCGCATGTCGCGCGCTTCCTGACGCTCGATCCCAGCCATCCCGGCTCGATCGTCCGCTGCCTGGAGATGGCGCGCAACAATGCCCGGGCGGTGCGCACCGCGCTCACCCGCGAGGCGTGGACGGCGATCAACCGCGCCTGGTGGCTGTTCCAGAACCGTGCCTCGACCGGCGGCGCCACCGCAACGCTCAACCTGGTCGAGCAGGTCAAGGGCGAGACGCGCGGCTTCGAGGGATCGATCCACCGGATGATGCGCAACGAAGCGACCTGGCTGATCCAGCTCGGCGCGGCGATCGAGCGCGCCGACAACACCGCGCGGCTGGTCGACGTGAAATATCACCTGCTGCTGCCCGAAGGCGAAGCGGTGGGCGGCGTCGTCGATCGCGACCAATGGACGACGATCCTCCAGACCGTCTCGGCAGTGACCGCCTATCGCTGGCTGTACAGCGACGGGCTTCAGCCGGCGAACGTCATCGACCTGCTGATCAGCCGGTTCGAGCTGCCGCGCAGCCTCGCCGCCTGCGTCGAGGAAGCGGTGCAATTGCTCAGCCAGCTCGCGCGGCGCACCGGGCTCCAGGGCGAAGCCGACCGCATGGCGCGCGCACGGATGGCGCGGATGCAGAAGACGCGCACGTCGGAGGTGATCGTCAGCGGGCTCCACGAATATCTCGAGGCGTTCATCCACGAGAATGCCATGCTCGATGCCGCGGTAGCGCGGCAGTTCAGGTTCATCTGATGCGGATCACGATCGACCATCGCAGCCGCTATCGCTTCTCCGAGCCCCAGGCGCGGCTGGTGCAGATGCTGCGCCTGACCCCGTGCGACACGCGCGACCAGACCGTGGTGAGCTGGATGATCGGCGTCGATTGCGACGCCCGGATGCGCGACGCGACCGACGGCTTCGGCAATGCCGTGACGATGCTCTACGCCGAGGGACCGATCGAGGCGATCGACATCACGGTCACCGGCGAGGCGCTGACCAGCGACACCAACGGCGTCGTACTCGGCTCGATCGAGCCGCTGCCGCCGATGGTCTATCTGCGCAGCACCGCGCGCACGTCGCTGGGCGACGGACTGACGGACTTCGCCCGCGACCAGGTGGACGGCGCGAAGGACCCGCTCGATCGCCTGCACCGCCTCAACGCCGCGCTACGCGCGCGCTTCCCCCGCGTGCCAGACGCAATCGATACCGGCCTCACCGCGGCCGAGGCCTTTGCGGGCGGCAAGGCGACCTCGCGCGATGTCGCGCAGATGTTCATCGCCGCGGCGCGCGGGCTCGGCGTTCCGGCGCGCTATGTCTCCGGCTATCATATCGACGAGCGTGCCCAATCGGCGCCGCATGCCTGGGCGGAGGCACATGTCGAAGGGCTGGGCTGGGTCGGCTTCGATCCGGCGACCGGACTGTGCCCCGACGAAGGCTATGTCCGCGTCGCGGTAGGCCTGGACGCGCTCGGCGCCGCATCGATTGCGGGGACGCGGATCGGGCCAGGCGACGAAGAGCTCGACGTGGCGCTCAGGGTTTCCGAGGAATAGCGCCTGCCGATCGCACTGCTGTTCCCCGGCGAAGGCCGGGGCCCAGTTGCAATGCCGTCGAGAGGGCGAACCTCGCTAAACTAGTTCGCCGAAACTGGGCCCCGGCCTTCGCCGGGGAACAATTAGCGCAGTCCCAGCCGGGTCAGGCCAGTTCGTGCACGCGCGCCGGGACCGGCATCGAGGTGGCCATGTCCTCGTCGGTGAGCAGCGACCAGCCATTGGGGCCGAGCACTTCGATCGGCCGGTAGCGCGTCTTATAGGCCATCCGCTCGCTGCCCTTCACCCAATAGCCCAGATAGACATAGGGCAGCTTCGCCGCGCGGGCGCGCAGGATGTGGTCCATGATGATGAAGTTGCCGAGGCCGGGACGCGTCTCGCTGTCGGCCTCGAAGAAACTGTAGATCATCGACAGGCCGTCGGCCTGCTGGTCGGTGATGCACGCGCCGACCAGCCGGCCGCGCTCACCATCAATCGAGGGTTCGCGATATTCGATGACGTAGGAGCTGACCGGCGACTGCTCGACCATGTCGGCATAGTCACTCTCGTCCATCGCCGCCATGCCGCCGCCCGGATGGCGCGCGGTCAGATAGCGGTGAAGCAATTCGAACTGCTCGTCGGTCGCCCAGGGCTTGCACGCGGTGACTTCCAAGTCGCCGTGCCGCTTGAGCAGCTTGCGCTGGGTGGCGTTGGGGCGGAACTGATCGGCGACGACGCGGACCGACACGCAGGCGGTGCAGCCCGCGCAGCTCGGGCGGTACGCGACCGACTGGCTGCGGCGGAAGCCGATCCGGCCGAGCGCATCGTTGAGCTCACCGGCATGCTGGCCGGTCAGCTCGGTGAAGATCTTCCGCTCCTGCCGGCCCGGCAAATAGGGGCACGGGCTCGGGCTGGTCACGAAGAAGCGCGGAAAACGGGAAAGTGCAGTCACCGCTGAGTCGCCCTGTACGAGGCCCCATCTAGCCTCTCCACCCGACTATGGAGCGGCGAAAGCATGATGAAAAGCCGCTTTACCAAGAAAGAGAGTTAACGATTGGGCATGGGGCCGGCCTAGCGAAACCAACAGGTTGCAGCGTTCCGCGCTGGCACGCGGACGGGCGGCGTTAACCATGACGAGGGCGTCCGGGCACTCTGGACGATCGCTGCGCGCCAATATTATCGCTGCGCGCATGCCACGTAAATCCCGGCGGAACTCAACTCGGCGCGCCAGCGATTCGATTGGGCGAATGGACTGATGGGAAAGCCCCTCCCCTTCAGGCGCGGCAGGTCGCCCATGCCCCCGGCATGGGCCAAACAGCGCGGGGGCGCTGTTTACCTGACGCGGGGTTGGGG
>NZ_JBYSXG010000072.1:0-17664 GCF_058782005.1 Sphingomonas sp. FW306-1B-B10E | reverse complement strand
ACCCCAACCCCTCCCCTGAAGGGGAGGGGCTATGGTCTCCCGCCCGTTCACTGCGCCACCACGATTGCTTCGGCGAGATCGAGCCGGCCGTCGTACAGCGCCCGCCCGGTGATCACGCCTTCTACCCCGTCCTCGACATGGCCACGCAGCGCGCGGATGTCGCCGATGTCGGTCACGCCGCCGCTGGCGATCACCGGGATCGACACCGCGCGCGCCAGCGCCACCGTCGCCTCGACATTGCAGCCCTTCAGCAGCCCGTCGCGGCCGACATCGGTGAACAGCAAGGCCGCGACGCCGGCATCCTCGAAGCGGCGGGCGAGTTCCTCGACGCGGACGTCGGAGACATCGGCCCAGCCGCGCGTCGCGACCAGACCGTCGCGCGCGTCGACCGCGACGACGATCCGGCCCGGATATTCGCGCGCGGCTTCGCGCACCAGTTCGGGGTTCTCCAGCGCGGCGGTGCCGATCACCACGCGCTCCACGCCGAGATCCAGCCAGCGTTCGATCGAATCGCGATTGCGGATCCCGCCGCCCAGCTGGACCTTGCCGCCGAAGCGCTCGAGGATCGCTGCGACTGCGGCGCCATTGACCGACTCGCCCGCGAACGCGCCGTCCAGGTCGACGACGTGGAGCCATTCAGCCCCGGCCTGGGCAAAGGACTCGGCCTGTGCAGCGGGATCGTCGCCGTAGACCGTGGCACGCGCCATGTCGCCCTCGGCGAGGCGGACGACTTGGCCGCTCTTCAAGTCGATCGCAGGGAAGACGATCAGGGCCGCCATTCGAGGAACCTTTCCAGCAGCGCGATGCCGTAGCGCTGGCTCTTTTCGGGGTGGAACTGGACGCCGGCGAGATTGTCGCGGCCGATCGCCGCGGTGACTGGCGCGCCATGCTCGGTAGTGGCGAGGACGTGGTCGCCCTCGAATGCGAAGCTGTGGAGGAAATACGCCTCGCCGGATTGGATCAGCGGATGCGCGCCGACAGGGACGACATCGTTCCAGCCCATGTGCGGAACGCGTATGCCGGGCGAGGGGGGCAGTGCCCGTACCGTGCCGGGAAGCCAGCCCAGCCCGTCATGCGTGCCCAGCTCCTCGCCGTGACGCGCCAGGAGCTGCATGCCGACGCAGACGCCGAGGAACGGTGCGCCCCCGTTGAGCACGCGCTGCTCCAATGCCGCGACCATCCCGTCGACCGCGCGCAAGCCCCGCGCGCAGGCGCCGAACGCACCGACGCCTGGTAGGACGATGCGATCTGCCTTCGCCACCACGTCCGGATCGGCGGTAATGACGAGTCCCTCGGCGCCCGCGGCCTTGAGCGCGTTGTGGACCGAATGGAGATTGCCCGCGCCGTAATCGATCAGCGCGACGCTCACGACAACAGCGATTCCAGCCCCGGCGCCGCCATGCTCGGCGTGAACTCGACGAAGTCGTTCTCCGCGACCCCGGCCAGACGGTACGGGTCCTGCGCGGCCCAGGCCTCGATTTCGCTGCGCGCGCCGCGCGCGATCAGCACGCCGCCGGTCTCGGGCTGGCGGCCTGCGGTGATCAGCCGGCCCTCGGCGAGCGCGGTGCGCAGCCAGGCGACATGCGCATCGCGGTGCGGAGTGACGTCGCCGGTGTAGCGGAGCAGGACTATGATCATCACAGGACGCCCTTGGTGCTGGGGATCGCGTCGGCCTTGCGCGGATCGATCTCGATCGCCTCGCGCAGGCTTCGGGCGAGGCCCTTGAACATCGCCTCGGCGATATGGTGGTTGTTGGTGCCGTACAGCGTCTCGACGTGGAGCGTCACCCCCGCGGTCTGGGCGAAGCTGTGGAACCAATGCTCGAACATCTCGGTGTCCATCTCGCCGAGGCGCTTCTGGCTGAACGCGGTCTTCCAGACGAGGAACGGCCGCCCGGAAATGTCGATCGCCACCCGGGCGAGAGTCTCGTCCATCGGAGACAGCGCGTCGGCGTAGCGGCGGATGCCCTTCTTGTCGCCCAGTGCCTTGGCGATCGCTTCGCCGATGGCGAGCCCGGTATCTTCGACGGTATGGTGCTGGTCGATATGCAGGTCGCCGACGGTCTTGATATGCATGTCGATCAGCGAGTGGCGGCTGAGCTGCTCGAGCATGTGATCGAAGAAGCCGATCCCGGTCGAGACGGCATAGGCGCCGGTGCCGTCGAGGTTGACGGTGACGTCGACCGAGGTTTCGCTGGTCTTGCGGCTGATCGTGGCGGTGCGCATCGCGTCCCCATAGCGTCCGCGCGGCTTCACGCAAAATAGGCTTGCTTGGGGCGAAGCAGCATGTGCTTGACCCACGGGCATCAGGCGCTACCCAAGGCCTATGACTGGTGCCGTACCCGATAGCCTGATTCCGTATGACGAGATCGTCCAGGAGGCGCTGCGCGCCGTGGTCGGGCGCGTGCTCGGCTCGGTCGCGGCGACGCAGGCGCTGCCCGGCGCGCACCACTTCTACATCACTTTCAAGACGCATGCGCCGGGCGTCGACATTCCGCAACGGCTGATCGAGCGTTTTCCCGACGAGATGACGATCGTCCTCCAGCACCGTTTCTGGGACTTGAAGGTCGACGACGAGAAATTCTCGGTGGGCCTCAGCTTCAACCAAGTGCCGGCGATGCTCAACATCCCGTTCTCGGCGATAACCGGCTTCCACGATCCCGCGGTCAATTTCGAGCTGCGCTTCCAGGCGCAGGATGTGCCCGAGGGCCCCGAGCCGCACGAGGAAGCCGAGAATGACGGCCCGACCGTGACTCCGGCCGACGACGGCTCGAACGTCGTCTCGGTGGATTTCAAGCGGAAGAAGTAAGGCTTCCTGTTCCCCGGCGAAGGCCAGGGCCCAGTTGCGACGAACAAGGTGGGTCCGCCCACCTATCCGCGTGCGCCGAACCTGGGCCTCGGCCTTCGCCGGGGGAAAGCGGGGCTTGGCGAAGCGCGCCACTTGCCTTTAGAGCGCCTGCAAAATGCTCCGGAGGACGATGTGACCCAGCAGACCCGCACCGAAACCGATTCGATCGGCGCCATCGAAGTTCCCGCAGACGCCTATTGGGGCGCGCAGACCCAGCGCTCGATCGAGAATTTCCCGTTCGGTGAAATGGAGCGGATGCCGCTCGGCATCGTCCATGCCCAGGCGATCGTGAAGCAGGCCGCGGCGCGGGTGAACCGCAAGCACGGACTCGACGCCAAATTGGTCGACGCGATCGAGGCGGCGGCGCAGGAGATCGTCGCGGGCACGCTCGACGACCAGTTTCCGCTGGTGATCTGGCAGACCGGCAGCGGCACCCAGACCAACATGAACGTCAACGAAGTGATCGCCGGCCGCGCCAACGAGGTGCTGACCGGCAACAAGGGCGGCAAGTCGCCGGTCCACCCCAACGATCACGTCAATATGAGTCAGTCGTCGAACGACAGCTTCCCGACCGCGCTGCACGTCGCCACTGCCATTGCCACCCGCGACGTGCTGCTCCCCGCGCTCGACCAGCTCACCGCTTCGCTGGCCGCCAAGGCCGAGGCCTGGGATCACATCGTCAAGATCGGCCGCACCCACACCCAGGATGCCACGCCGCTGACCTTGGGCCAGGAATTCTCGGGCTATGCCGCGCAGCTGGTGAGCTGCAAGGCACGGATCGAGGGTGCGCTGAACGGCAATATCCGCAAGCTCGCGATCGGCGGCACCGCGGTCGGCACCGGATTGAACGCTCCCGAAGGCTGGGCCGAGGACATGACCGCGGCGATCAGCGACATTGCCGGCACCCCGTTCGAGAGCGCGCCGAACAAGTTCGAGCAGCTCGCCGCCAAGGACGGCCTGGTGTTCTTCTCGGGCGCGCTGAACACGCTCGCGGTGGCACTCAACAAGATCGCCAACGACATCCGCCTGCTCGGCTCGGGCCCGCGCTCGGGGCTGGGCGAGCTGTCGCTGCCCGCCAACGAGCCGGGCAGCTCGATCATGCCGGGCAAGGTCAACCCGACCCAGTGCGAATCGCTGACGATGGTCGCGGCGCAAGTGATCGGCAACCACCAGGCGGTGACGGTCGGCGGGATGCAGGGGCATTTCGAGCTCAACGTGTTCATGCCGCTGATCGGCGCCAACGTGCTGCGCTCGATCCACTTGCTCGGCATCGGCATGACCAGCTTCGCCGAGCGCTGCGTCGACGGGACCGAGGCCAATGAGAAGCAGATCGCCGACCTGGTCGGCCGCTCGCTGATGCTGGTGACCGCGCTTGCGCCGGTGATCGGCTACGACAATTCGGCCAAGATCGCCAAATATGCGCATGAGAAGGGGCTGACGCTGAAGCAGGCCGGACTCGAGCTGGGCCTGGTCGATGAAGCGACGTTCGACCAGTATGTGAAGCCCGAGACGATGATCGGGCGGTGAGCCGTACTAGCCCCTCCCCTTCAGGGGAGGGTTTGGGGGTGGGGGATGTCTCACCGAGACCATCGCCCGCGGACAGGCCCCACCCCAGCTCCTCGCCTGAAGGGGAGGGGCTTTTTGGGCGGAACTCTCCAGCGCCTTCTGCGCTTCCCCACGAAAGGAGAAGCACATGATCGGCAACGCCATCGCCGCCTTTATCGGCCACAAGATCGACGCCAGCGACGGGGAGGGCGGCACGCTCGGCGCGGTCGCCGGCGTGGCGGCGTGGAAGGTCGCCAAGAGCGTGGTCCCCGCCGCGATCGTCTTCGGCGCGATTGCCTACGCCGTCCACCGCTTCGCCAATTCGGGCGACGCGATATGATCCGCAACATGCTCGGCGCGATCATCGGCAGCCAGATCGATCGCCGCGACGGCAAGAGCGGCCTCAAGGGCGCGGCGCTGGGCTATGTCGCCCAGCGCGCCATCACCCGGATGGGCACGCCGGGGCTGCTGCTCGCCGGCGGCTACGGCCTGTACCGTTTCGCCAGGGACCGGCGGCGGCAGCGCAGCGAGCGCGCATGACTTGACGGACCCCGAGTCCGCACGCCACTAGCGCCCATGCCTCATCGCGCCGAGAACGATCCGCACAAATTCCGCCGCCGCGGCGTCCTCTACGTGCTGTCCTCGCCTTCGGGGGCGGGCAAGTCGACGATCGCGCGCAAATTGCTCGCCGCCGATCCGTTCCTCGAAATGTCGGTGTCGTACACGACGCGGGCGATGCGCCCCGGCGAGCAAGACGGCGTCGACTATCATTTCGTCGACCTCGAGAAATTCCGCGAGATGGTCGCGAACAACGAATTCCTCGAATGGGCGCACGTCTTCGACCATCGCTACGGCACCCCGCGCGAGGGCGTGAACAAGATCCTCGCCGCGGGCCGCGACGTGCTGTTCGACATCGACTGGCAGGGCGCGCAGCAATTGTTCCAGCTCGCCGGCGGCGACGTCGTCCGCGTCTTCATCCTGCCGCCGTCGCTCAAGGAACTCCACGAGCGCCTGCTCCGCCGCGCGACCGATTCGATCGAAATCATCGACGCCCGCATGGCCCGCGCCACCGCCGAGGTCAGCCACTGGGACGGCTATGACTATGTGCTGGTCAACGACGAGGTCGAGCAGTGCTTCGAATCGGTGCACACGGTGCTGAAGGCCGAGCGGCTGCGGCGCTCGCGCCAGACCGGGCTGATCGGGTTCATCCGGGGGTTGAACAAGTAGCGTTGCGCGACGTTCGCTACGGCGAGCTTCTCTTCAGAAGCGGCAAAATCTTCTCGTCGAGAAATTTCAGGCGACTGTCCAGCATCGCCGCATTTTCGGGTGTTGCTGGCACGTTGACCGGGATCATCTCCGCAACTGACGCGCCGTCGCGCGCCGCCTGCACCCACTCCTCCATTGCGCCGATATAGCCATCTAGCGCCTCATACGGATTCCTGGCGTCCTCGCAGGTGATGTAGGCTGGCGGAATGTCTCCGACGAAAACCCAGACCCAGTGATCGACATCGTCGCGGCCAGGATCGATCCCGAAAAGGAAGATCGAGAATATCCCATCAAAATGCGTTCCAAGGAACTCCGAGGTTATATTTCCCCATTCGAAAAACCTGAGGAATGAACGCGCTGCGGACAGCGCATCCCGCAGTTCGCTGCTGAGGGAGAGGTCGACGTCGTCCACCGAGGTGACGGCGTTCAAGTCGGGAGTGATTTCGGCCGGATTGCTCATTTTTCCCTCCTCTTCACCCATCTTGAGAAGTCCTTCGCGGCCGTGTGGGCTTTGACGCGATCCTCGTGCGTTCGTGCCCGCACGAGGTCAGCCACTGGGACGGCTATGACTATGTGCTGGTCAATGACGAAGTCGAGCAGTGCTGCGAATCGGTGCACACGTTGCTAGAGGCGGAGCGGCTGCGGCGCTCGCGCCAGACGGGGCTGACCGGGTTCATCCAGGGCTTAAGTAGATTGCGAGGCAGCGGCCTATAGGCCTTCTTCCTCGGGTGGTTCCTCCAGGCCGAATGCGCCAGGCAAGTCTTCCACAAAGCTCTTTAATTCTCCTTCATAATTTAGTGCAATTATTCGAAAGCTTGCAGCTAAAGCGTGACGGGAGGTCTCGTCTAGGGCACTCAAATCTGCTCCGAGTTGCTCCATTGCTTGGATTGCACAGTCTTCATCCAAGATTTCTGGAGGAGAATATTCAAAAAAAATCACTACGTTCGCTATTGCTTGCGCTATCTCGTTCATCATGGCTTTACGACCTCAACTTTAATATTTAATATTTCAAGTTCCTCAAGCAACTTGACCGCTCTTCTTTTTTGTATCGCATTGGGCACTTGCCAGATGCCTGTCAGATCATTTTGACGTAGTGCTTCTGATTGCCTAATTGCCTGATTTTTTGCTTTTTTTGTCATATATATCGACCATTTTCTATCGGTCAGATGTTCGCCTTCAAGACCATCGAATCTTACCCGACGTTTTTTTCCGTCAGCCATCGTTCGTTCGAGCGCTGGCACCTGCGCGCGCCTCGTAGTTATGTTGGATCGCGCTCCTGTTGCGGAATCATTATAGTCCTTGGGTGGACCCTCTCGACCAATACTATCATCTACCCATTGGATCTTGGGCGCATTGCTTTTTTCGAGTGTGTTCTCGCTCTTGGCTATATGTGCAGCCGTGGATGTGTTCTCGATCTTGGCGGCGTGTCTGACGTCAGGTGGGTTCTCGGCTTTAGCTGAGTTTACCTTGGGTACCTCAGCCTTGACTACATTCCCGACCTTGGACATTCTGCGCCAACGGTCGGCGCGCCCGACTGCGACCGCTTGACGTATGGCAGATACTTTGTTGACTATGGTGCCGGGCGCTACCGCAAGCGCGACGTTGCCACTCACTGACCCAAGGGCATAGCCGAGGTCATGCGCTGACGCCTTGCGTATCGCCCGCCCGGCGCGCTCAATTTGCACATAAGCAGGCGTGTCCTCGGCCGCGATTGCTCCATCGATCGACTGCGCAATCCCGGACTCGATATTCTGTACGCTGGTGACCGGATTTGTAGTGGCCAAAGAATAAAGTTCCTTGGCGGCACCTGCTCCCACGTCGTAGACCCCCTCGCCATAGCCCGAAGCAAAATCGGTCATCTTTCTGAGGGCGTTGCGTGGTGGTGAGGGCGAGGGTTCGATAGGCCTCGGCAGGTTCCGCAAATAAATCTGACGCTGTGCTTCGATTGCTTCGGGAAAGCCTCGCTCGTTGCCATGTTCCTTCAGCATCGCGGCTGCCCAGGCGTTCACTTCCTCAACGGTGTTGAGGCGCGGCATGGTTGAATCCGGCTTGAAGACAATTCGCGCCTGAGGGGCTTTCAGCTGTCGCGTATTAGAAGAAACAGTGTTGCCAGCAGACTGCCGTCGCCCGCTGAAAGAACCGGAGTCGCCGGCAGCAAAAAATCGACCTCCTCCGGCGAACGTGAACCTCCCGTCTCGCCTATCGTGCCATGGGTTGAACTTGCGTTCGTGGCTGGCACTGTTATGACTGCCAGATACCCGACCCGTGCGTAGCCAGATCGAGAAGGCAGCACGTCGCTGCTCTGTCGCGCTCTCCATATCTCACCCCCATATCTCGAGAGGGTTAGAACATTTGAAGAACGTTATCCAACAAGTCAACGGGCAGCTGGCTGTCGATCAGATGCTGCATCGCGTTCGAGTTAGTGGTTGGCGATTCCCCTAAACCAACCCCAAGAACCGCACCCCCGCCTCGAACTCCCCCCGCCGCGCTTCGCGCGCCTGCGTCGCCAGCACGTCCTCGCCCCATTGCTCGGCCTGCCAGTCCTCGTCGACATGGGCGGCGTGCCAGATCGCCTCGGGTGTCGCGGCGTCCTCGACCAAAGCGAGCGCGCCGACCAGGGTGCCGCTGATCGTCACAACCGGCGACAGCGCCGCGAGGCGGAACGGGTCGAGCGCGGCGACGGCCTCGCCCAGCCGCGCGATCGTCGCGTCGGGCTGGGCGCGGTGCATCACGCCGGTGGCGGGCTCGAAGTGGATGTCGTAGCGGCGGCGCGCCCAGTCGAGCAGCGGGTCCCAGGCGGCGGCCTGGCGGTCGACCAGGGCGGCGGGCTCCTCGGCGCGGTAATAGAGCAGGTCGCTCTCGCCATATTTGGCGAGGCCCGCGGCAAAGGCGGCGGGATCGGGGGCGATGCGGTCGATCGCGGCGTTGGCGAGGCCGGTCAGCGGCATCGCGCGCGGATCGAGCGTGTCGCCCACCGCGCGCCACTCCTCGGCGATCGCCTCGACCAGGGCGCGGGTCGGCACCGCCAGCGCGGCGCGGCCGGGGGTACGCACCGGGCGCCCGTCGAGCGCGATGCCGCCCGCGGAGTCGATCGTCACGTCTTTCCAGAAACGCTTCACGGCTGCGGAGTCTTCCAGCGCCGCGCCATCGCGCGCGGCACCACTGCCATGACGTACAGCGCCGAGAGAATGATCGCGCCGCCCAGCACGCTGCCCTGCCAATGGTCCGCGCGCCCGGCGAGGACCAGCCCGAACACCGCGCCGGCGGTGGCGACCAGGTTGACGCCCATGATCAGATAATAGCGGTTGCGCGCAAGGCGATCGGCGTCGGTCATAGGGCCTCCAGCTGCGCCGGCAGCGCCGCGGCATGCTCGACGACATGGTGCGCGCCCGACTCGCGCAGTTCATGCATGGTGTGATAGCCCCATGCAACACCTACTGCATGCGCGCCGGCATTGCGCGCCATCGCCATGTCGAAGCTGGTGTCGCCGATCATCGCGGTGGTCTCGGGGGCGGCGCCCGCTTCGGCCATCGCGGTCTCGATCATCGAGGGGTGCGGCTTGGAGGGGTGGCGGTCGGCGGTCTGCAGCGTGACGAAGCGGTGCGCGAGGCCGTGATGCGCGAGGATGTGGGCGAGGCCGCGATCGGACTTGCCGGTGGCCACGCCGAGCAGCCAGCCCTGGGCGTGAAGCGCCTCGATCGCGTCGGCGACGCCGTTGAACAGCGGCTCGGGATCGAGCGCGCCGCTGCCGCGCATCGCGTGGAAGGCGCGCTTGTAATCCTCGGCCATCGCTTCGTGCTGGCGCGCCTCGGCGTGCGGGAGCAGCTGCGCGATCGCGGGAACGAGGCTGAGGCCGACGATGCGGCGGATCGCATCGCGCGGGGGCGGGTCCAGCCTGGAGATGCTGAAGCATTCCTCCATCGCGCGGCAGATATTGGTCTGGCTGTCGACGAGCGTGCCGTCGCAATCGAAGAGCGCGAGGCGGTTCATTTGTCCTCCCCGGAACGGAGCATCGGGTCGGATCGTCCCCCGGACGATCCTCGATCATGCGGGGCATGATCGACCCGATACTGGGGACCAGCCGAAGGCTGGTGGAGGGGGCGTGCCGCAAAGGTTGCACTGCGTGGAGAGCCCCCTCCGTCACGCTGCGCGTGCCACCTCCCCGTGCCGGGGAGGATCGAGAAAGACGGCCTCACTTCGGCTTCGCTTCCCCCCTGCCGCGCCGCTCGCCCCGCCGTTCCTTGCGGACCGATTTGGCGTGCGCGCGGCCCTGGGCCTTTTTCTGCTCGCGAGTCAGCGGCGGGCGGTCGTCGAGCGCGTCGGTATCGCCCAGCGCCAGGTCGAAGCCGAGCGTGTGCATCGATTCGGCGAAGTGGCGGGGCAGCTCGGCAGTCACGTCGATCTTGCCGCCATCGGGATGGTCGATGCGGATGCGGCGCGCGTGGAGGTGCATCTTGCGCGAGATGCCGCCGCTCAGGAACGCCTCCTGCAGGCCGTATTTGCCGTCGCCGACGATCGGGTGGCCGATCGCCGCCATGTGGACGCGCAGCTGGTGGGTGCGCCCGGTGAGCGGCTGGAGCTCGACCCAGGCAGTGCGGTTGCCGGCCTGTTCGAGCACGCGGTAGCGCGTGCGGCTGGGCTGGCCCTCCTTCATGTCGACCTGCATCTTCTCGCCGCCGGTGCCCGGCTGCTTGCCGATCGGCAGCTCGATGAGGCCGTCCTCGATCTCGGGCACGCCCATGACGAGCGCCCAATAGAGCTTCTTCGCAGTGCGCCCCGAGAAGTTCTTCGAGAAGAACGCCGCGGCGCGCGCCGAGCGCGCGAGCAGCAGCGCGCCGCTGGTGTCCTTGTCGAGCCGGTGGACGAGCTTGGGGCGGCCCTCGGCCTCGAACTGAAGCGCGTCGAGCAGGCCGTCGACATGCTCGGTGGTCTTGGTGCCGCCCTGGGTGGCGAGGCCGGGCGGCTTGTTGAGCACGATCGCCTGGGCATCCTGGTGGATCACCATCTCGCGGGCGAAGGCGATCTGGTCGTCGCTGAGCGGCGGGCGATCGGGCCTGGGCCTGGCGGCGCCGGGCTTGACCGGCTCGGCCGGGGGCACGCGGATCGTCTGGCCGGTGGCGACGCGGTCCCCCGGCTCGGCGCGCGCGCCGTCGACGCGGAGCTGGCCGGTGCGCGCCCAGCGCGAAACCAAGTTGAAGCTGGTGTCGGGCAGATGCCGCTTGAACCAGCGATCGAGCCGGATGCCGTCGTCATCGGCGCCGACGGTGAATTGGCGGACGTCGCTGCTGCTCATGCCATGGCCCTCGCGAGCTGGAGTCCGATCGCCAGCGCGACCACCGCGCCGACCACCGAGGCGAGGACATAGCCGAGCGCGACTCCCCAGTCGCCGCGCTCGAGCATCAGCATCACGTCGAGCGAGAAGGCCGAGAAGGTGGTGAAGCCGCCGAGCACGCCGACGCCGAGCAGCAGCCGCCATTGCTCGCCCGCCTCGCCGAAGCGGACCAGTCCCCCGGCGAGCAGGCCCATAAAGAGCCCGCCGATCAAGTTGACCGCGAGCGTGCCCCAGGGAAAGCCGGGGCCGAACAAGCCGAGCGTCGCGCGGCCGACAAGGTGCCGCGCGCCGGCGCCGAACGCGCCGCCGAGCATGACGAGAAGAAGGGAAGGCATACATGCCGGTAGCGCGGTTTGGCCCTCAGGGGAACCGCCAAGGCGTGGTGCGCGAAACCACGCAGCGCGATCAGGCCGTGGGGCTGTTCCCCAGCGAAGGCCGGGGCCCAGTTGCGATGCAGTTCGAGAGGACGGCCTGCGCTTGCCGGAGGCGTCGAAGCTGGGCCCCGGCCTTCGCCGGAGACAGGGCTTCGCGCCGCTAGCTGCCGTTATTGGCGACCAAATCGACGTCGGTGCCGCCGTCCCGGCGCGCGGTGAGGAACAGGACATAGGCGCCGTCGTCGCGGGCCCGCGTACCGCCGAGGATGTGCTGCGCGCCGTCGCGCTGGTGCTCGGCGCTGTACCCGGCGCGGACCGCCTTGGTATAATAATAGTCGAGCAGCGCATCGATCGGCTGCGCGGCGGAGAAGCTGACCACGCGCAGCGCGCAATTGCCGCCCTGCGCGCCCGCCGCTTCGGTCACGCGCGCCTGGGGATAGAGCGGCAGGTCGGCCGGGAGCCGCTGCGCCCAGCTTGCCGAATATTTGAGCGCGCCGGCACAGCCCTTGATCCGCTTGTTGGTCTGGCGCGCGGCGATCCCGCCGAGGGTGACGGCCTCGCGTGCGGAATTGTCTGTGCTGGCGACCGGGGCGGGGGCCTTGAGCAGCCCGGCATTGCTCATTTTCTCGCCATTGGCGGCGACACCATCGTCGGGCGCCCCGCCCGAATAAGGCTGGCTCGGCGGCCGGATCGCGTCGCCATTGGCCTGGCGCGCGAGCTGCGGGTCGACCATGATCGGGTCCTGCAGCGCGCTGGTCACCGCCGGGTCGGCAGCGTTGCCGAGCTCGGCGTCGCTGATCATGTTGTTGGCAGGGGCGGGTCCGCCGCAGCCGGCGAGCGCCAGCGGCAGGAACACGAACAGGATGAAACCGATGGTGCGGGCCATGCGAGAAGACGTTCCTTTGGGCATCGCCGTCATGCCAGAGCGAGGTTAACGAACCCTTGGGAAAGCCGCGCATGCGCTTTAGCTTGCCAACACACCTCGGCGCCCCCATGTTGCCCTCATGCTGAACCTCGTCTCCATTCTGCTCGGGCTGCTCGCCGGGCTCTTCGCGCTGGTCGGGGTGATCCCGTTCCCGCTGGTGCCGCTGCTCAACTGGATCGCCTTCCCGATCGCGATCGTCGGCGCGGTGATCGGCATGCTCTCGCGCAGCAATACCGGGCGCAACCTCAATTTCTTCGTGCTGCTGATCAGCGGCGTGCGCCTGTTCCTGACCGGCGGGCTGATCTAGCGCGCGCTCCTCACGGCACGGTATACGCCTCGCAATCGGGCAGCGGCCTGTCGGGCCGATAGGCGCCCGACGCGGCATCGAAGCGGAAGTTTCGCGCGAAGCTACAGGCGGAATCGCGCTCGCGCACCAGATCGGACTTCTTCAACCGCGGCCTGTCGGTCGAATCCGCCATGCGCGAGACGCCGCGCGGATAGGCATAGGCCTCGCTGACATAAGCGAGCTCGAGCAGGCCGTTCGTCGCGCCGCCTTCCAGCGCGAGATGGCCGAGAAAGGTGTATTCGTCGTGGCAGGCGCCGCGGCGGTTCTTCATGTCGCGTTCGCTGAAGCAGGCGCGGATCATCAGCGACGCGCCGATCGGCACGGTCAGCACCGGCGCCGCGCCGGCCTGGCCATCGGCGGCGATGCGGAACAGCCGCAACTCGGTCGCGCTGCCGCCGCCGCCCGAATACATCGTGCTGGTCCGCGCCTCGACCCCAGCGAGGAAGCCGCCGTCCTGGAGCACGATCAGATTGGGCCAGACGGCGTAGGTCTCGTCCCCGGACTCGTCCGCGTCAGGCTGGGGTGACGGCGCGGTCGCCGCGCGAGCGCGAACCGTCGGAACAGGTTGCGCCTCCCCGTCCTCGGCCAAGGCGAGCGAGACGCATTTGTCCTCGGCGCTGCAATATTGCCCCTGCGCGGCAGTGAGCGGGACGAGCCGGTCGCCGGTAGGGCCGAATGCGAGGGCGAGGAAGAGGCTGGCGAGCATCGGCATCCCCTAGCCGCGAGCCGCCGCGCCCGCAAAGAAAAGGCCCGGCGCCGGAGCGCCGAGCCTCTCTCGCCTGCGTGGCAGAGCGTTTAGCGGCAGCGGACGTCGCTGTTGCGGTCGACCGACGAGCCCAGCGCCGCACCTGCGGCTGCACCCAGCAGCGTGCCGAGCGTGGCGTTGCGGCCGTTCGACAGCGCGTTGCCGAACAGGCCGCCGGCGACACCGCCGACGATCAGGCCGGTCGTGCCGTCGTTGCGGCGGCAATAATAGCGGCCGTCGTTACCGCGATAGATGCGGTCGTTGCGGCCGAGACGGCGCTCCTGGTAATAGCGGCCGTCGCGATAATATTGGTCGGCATAATAAGCGTTCGTGCCGCGCGGCAGGCGGTTATAGTCGTAGTTGCGATACTGGCGCCAATCACGGCTGTCGCGGCGGTACTCACGCTGGGCTTGGCGCAGGTCGCGGCGGCAGTCGCGCATCTCGCGCTCATATTCGCGGCGATTGTCGGCGCGGCGCAGGTCGCGGTTGCACTCGCGCTGGGCATCGCGGACGTTCTCGCGATATTCCTGGCGCGGGGTCTGCGCCATCGCGGGCACGGCCGGAAGGGCCACTGCCGCGATCGCGGCGGCAAAGAGAATACGCATGGATCTGCTCCTGTTCATTGCAGCTGCCGACCCAACGTGCCGTGCCGCCGCGGGTTGCGTGAACGCTAAACTACGTTGCGTTCACGCACCCGACAGGGTCAGATCCGCGCGGTCCCCGGATAGGCGAAGAGCAGGTCGCTGCCCATTTCGGCGTGGAGCTCGCAGGTGCCTTCCAGCGTGATGCATTCGCCGGCTCGGAAGCCGACACCGTCGACGACACCTTCGCCCGCCAGCGCCACCAGCCATCCGGTCACGCCCTCGGGGAGCGTGAAACTGCGCTTGCCGCCTTCCCAGCGCTCGAGCACGAACTTGGGCCCTTCGACCAGGATCTCGCGATCGTCGGCGACCTTGCCCGGCATCGGATGCGGTACGTAAGGCGTGGGGTCGGAGACCGCGATGCCGTCGTCGAGGTGCAGCTCGCGCGGGCGGCCGTAATCGTAGAGCCGATAGGTGGTCTCGCTGTTCTGCTGGACCTCGACCAGCGTGATGCCCGCGCCGATCGCATGGACGGTGCCCGAGGCCGAATAGAAGAAATCGCCCGCCTTGACCGGCTTCCAGTCGAGCAGGTCCTCGATCGATCCGTCGAGCGCGGCGGCGCGCAGCGTCTCGCGGTCGACCGGCCGCTTGGTGCCCAGCGCGATCGTCGAATCGGGCTCGGCGTCGAGGATCACCCAGCATTCGTCCTTGCCGCGCGGCAGGCCCTTGGCCTGGGCCTGCGCGTCGTTCGGATGGACCTGCACCGACAATTTCTCGCTGGTGAAGAGGTATTTGATCAGCAGGTCGGGAGTGGAATTGCCCGGCGTCTTGAACCAGACTTCGCCGATCGGCTCCTGATCGGCAGCAGGATCGGCGAAGCCGGGCCAAAGATTGTGCCGGCCCCAGGGTTTTTCGACACGATGGGTGGCGAGAAGCGTCGCGGTCACTGATACTCTCCGGTTCGGATGCGCAATGAATTGTGCAACGCACCAATGCCCGCAACCGATCCTCTGCGCCAGCCCAATCGCGGGCGCCGTACGGCCCGCCACAAAGCCGCCGCGAAAAGGATTGTTTGACGCCACCCCGCTCGGCTAAGACCCCCGTCCATGCGTACTCCTTTTGCTCGCGCGCTTGCGCTCGCCCTCGTTCCGGTGCTCGCCTTCTCGGTCGCCGGTTGCGCCAAGCGCGGCCCGCGCTCCGACCTGCCTTATGTCGCGCGCGACGTCGGCACGCTGTACAGCGCCGGCAAGCAGCGGCTCGACCAGCGCCAGTACAAGCTCGCCGCGGCGTTGTTCGATGAAGTCGAGCGCCAGCATCCCTATTCGGTCTGGGCGCGCCGCGCGCAGCTGATGGGCGCGTTCAGCTACTATCTGAACCAGGATTATTCGCAGGCGATCGCCTCGGCGCAGCGTTTCCTCGCGGTCCATCCGGGCAATCGCGACGCGCCCTATGCCTATTACCTGATCGCGCTCAGCTATTACGAGCAGGTCGCCGACGTGACCCGCGACCAGAAGATCAGCCAGCAGGCGCTCGACGCACTCGGCGAGCTCACGCGCCGCTATCCCAATACGCGCTACGCTGCCGATGCGCGGCTCAAGATCGACCTCGTCCGCGATCACCTCGCCGGCAAGGAGATGGAGATCGGCCGCTTCTATGAGGGCCGCGGCCAGTGGCTGGCCGCGACGATGCGCTTCCGCACCGTCGTCGACAGTTACCAGATGACCACGCACGTGCCCGAGGCGCTGCTGCGGCTGACCGAGAGCTATTTGTCGCTCGGCATGCCGGCCGAGGCGCAGAAGGCTGCGGCGGTGCTCGGCGCGAACTATCCGGGGACCGACTGGTACAAGCGTGCCTATGACCTGATGCAGCGCAACCAGGACAAGCTCGCCAAAGTCCAGGCGCCCGCCGCGAGCTGATGCTCGCAAGCGCTTCCGTTCTCTCTCCGTTCCTGCAATAGGGAGCGCGCATGCTGACGGCGCTTTCCATCCGCGACGTAGTGCTGATCGAGGCGCTCGACCTCGAATTCGGCATGGGGCTCGGCGTGCTGACTGGGGAGACCGGCGCGGGCAAGTCGATCCTGCTCGACGCATTGGGGCTGGCGCTCGGCGCGCGCGGCGAAAGCGGGCTGGTGCGTCAGGGGGCGGCGCAGGCGGTAGTCACCGCGAGCTTCGATACGCCTGAGCCTAACGGTGCGATCGCCAATCTGATGGCGCAGAACGGGCTCGACCTCGATCCCGGCGAGCCCCTGCTCGTGCGCCGCATCGTCAAGTCCGATGGCGGCAGCCGCGCCTTTATCAACGACCAGCCGGCCTCGGCGGGCCTTTTGCGCGAACTCGCCCCGCATCTCGTCGAGATCCACGGCCAGCATGACGATCGCGGGCTGCTCAATCCGCGCGGCCATCGCAGCCTGCTCGACACCTTCGGCCGGCTCGATACCGGGCCCGTCGCGGTGGCGCACCGCGCCTGGCGCGAGGCCGAGGACGCGCTCGCGGTGGCGCGTGCCGAACAGGATGTCGCCGAGCGCGACCGCGAATGGCTCGCCCACGCGGTCACCGAGCTGCGCGCGCTTGCCCCCGAGCCGGGCGAGGAGGAACGCCTCGCTGAGCGCCGCGCGACGATGCAGCGCGGCGAGAAGGTAGCCGGGGAGCTGCAATCGGTGGCACAATTGCTCGAAGGCTCCGAAGGCGGGCTCAGCCAATTGCGTCAGGCCGCGCGCATCCTCGAACGAATCGCCGACGGCCACGATGCGCTGGGCGAAGCGCTCGCCGCGATCGACCGCGCGATCACCGAAGGCGCCGAGGCGCAGGACCGGATCGACGCGGCGGCCGAGGCGCTCGCCTTCGATCCCGCCGCACTCGAGGCCGACGAGGCGCGCTTGTTCGAACTGCGCGGGCTCGCGCGCAAGCACCGCGTCCAACCCGACGAACTGCCGGCGCTGCTCGACGAGCTCTCCGCCCGGCTCGACCGCGTCGAGAGCGGCGGCGCCGGAATCGCCCGGCTCGAACTGGTGATGGAGGAGGCGCACCGCGTCTATCGCGAGGCGGCGCGCGCGCTGTCCGAGGCGAGGACCCTGGCGGCGACCCGGCTCGACGTCGCGGTCGAGACCGAGCTCAAGCCGCTCAAGCTCGATGCCGCGCGCTTCCGCACCATGGTCGAGCCGCTCGACGAAGCGCAATGGTCGCCCGCGGGAATGGACCGGGTCGAGTTCGCGGTGTCGACCAATCCCGGCGCACCGTTCGCGCCATTGATCAAGATTGCCAGCGGCGGCGAATTGTCGCGCTTCATCCTCGCACTCAAGGTCGCGCTCGCCGAAGAAGGCGGGGCGGGGACGCTGATCTTCGACGAGATCGACCGCGGCGTCGGCGGCGCGGTGGCGAGCGCGATCGGCGACCGCCTCGCCCGGCTCGCCTCGACCGCGCAGGTCCTCGTAGTCACGCACAGCCCGCAGGTCGCGGCGCGCGGCGCCCAGCATCTGCTCATCGCCAAGCGCCACGACGGCCTCGTCACCCGCACCGGAGTCACGCCGCTCGACGCCGCCCAGCGCCGCGAGGAGATTGCGCGCATGCTCTCGGGCGCCGAGATCACGCCCGAGGCGAGGGCCCAGGCGGAGCGATTGCTCGCGGCTTGATGTTTCCCCTGCTTTCGCAGGAGGGCGATCGCTCTAGGCTTGTCTGGCCCCTCCCCTTTAGGGGAGGGGTTGGGG
>NZ_JBYSXG010000071.1:0-18587 GCF_058782005.1 Sphingomonas sp. FW306-1B-B10E | reverse complement strand
ATCGATAATGACGGCCTCACCAGCTACGATCCCCTGCATGACGGCATCGACTTCTGGGAATCGCTCGAAGGCATGCGTGTCACCATCGACACGCCGCAGGCGGTGTCGAACACCAACGAGTTCGGCGAGACCGATGTCGTCGCTTCGCACGGCAATGGCGCGACCGGAGTCAATGATCGCGGCGGCATCACCATCTCGCCGGGCAGCGGGGGCGTGGCCGACTACAACCCCGAGAAGATCCAGATCGACGACGATAGCGGCATCTTCGCCGGTTACACCCCGGGCCACAGCATCGGCGACCAGCTGAGCAGCGTCACCGGCGTGGTCAATTATGCCTTCGACAATTACGAAGTGATCGTGACGGAAGCGGTCACCGTCACCAAGGACGTGACGCTCGAGCGCGAGACCACGTCGCTCCACGGCGACGCCAACAACCTCTCGATCGCGACCTACAATCTCGAGAATCTCGACACGTCGGACAACAAGTTCGACATCCTCGCTCACGATATCGTCTACAATCTCGGCGCGCCCGACATCATCGCCGCGCAGGAGATCCAGGACGCCGACGGCGCCGGCTCGGGCTCGAACCTGTCGGGCACGGTCACTGCGCAGGGCCTGATCGACGCGATCTACGCCGCTTCGGGCAAGCATTACGCCTATGTCGAGATCGCGCCGACCACGCCGGGCTCGACCGGCGGCGAGGGCGGCGGCAACATCCGCAACGGCTATTTCTACAATGTCGACCGTGTCGACTATGTCGAGGGCAGCGCCGAGCTGATCGACGGTCCGGCCTATAACGGCACCCGCAAGCCGCTGGTGGCCCAGTTCGCCTTTGCCGGCCAGACGATCACCACGATCAACGTCCACCTCACTTCGCGTCTCGGCAGCGAGCCGCTGTGGGGCGATCACCAGCCGGCGCTCGACGCGGGCGATGCGGCGCGCACCGCGCAGGCCGCCGGGGTCAAGGCCTGGGTCCAGGAGCATCTCGCCGACGATCCCTCGCTCAACGTCGCCCTGCTCGGCGACTGGAACGGCTTCTATTTCGAGCAGGCGCAGACCCAGCTCACCGATCCGGCCCAGGGCGGGGTGTTCACCAACCTCAACACGCTCCTCCCCGAGGCAGAGCGCTACAGCTACATGTTCAACGGCAACGCCCAGCAGATCGACAACATCCTGGTCACCGGCGGTCTGGTCGGCAACGCGCAGTACGACTCGGTGCACCTCAATTCCGAGTTCGGCGGCGCCCGCCCGACCGACCACGATCCGCAGCTCGCGCTGCTCCGTCTCGGCGCGGCGCCGCACGACGTCACGCTGAGCAACGCCAGCGTCGCCGAGAATCTGCCCGCGGGCACCGTCGTCGGCACCGTCTCGGCAACCGACACCCCGGGCGACACGCTGACCTACTCACTGGTCGATAATGCCGGCGGCCTGTTCGCGATCGACGCGGCCACGGGGGTGATCACCACCACCGCGCCGCTGAACCATGAGGCCGTCGCTTCGTACAATCTCGTCGCCAAGGTCACCGACAGCGGCGGGCTCAGCACCCAGCAGGGCTTCGCGATCGCCGTCACCGACGTCAACGAAGCGCCGGTCGCGGTGCGCGACGCGGTTGCGGTCAACGAGGACGCCACCACCGCCAATCTCTGGACCAGCCTGCTCGGCAACGACAGCGATCCGGATGCCGGCCAGACCCCGACGATCAAGTCGGTCGACACCAGCGACACCCTGGGCAGCGTGATCTTCGACGCCGCCACGCACACGCTGAAATACGTTGCCGACAATGATGCGTTCGACGCACTCGCGCCGGGCGCCACCCAGGTCGATCACTTCACCTACACGATCACCGACGCTGCCGGCCTGACCAGCACGGCGACGGTCGACGTCACCGTCACCGGCATCGCCGACGGCGTGACGCGGACCGGCACCTACGGCAACGACACGATCAACGGCACCGCCGGCGAGGACCGCCTGTGGGGCGGCGGCCTCGGCAACGACACGATCAACGGCCTGGGCGGGCACGACCTGATCTCGGGCGGTCTCGCCAACGACAAGCTCGACGGCGGCGACGGCCAGGACGTGCTCTTCGGCAATATGGGCGACGACCAGCTCTGGGGCGGCAACGGCCATGACGTGCTGGTCGGCGGCTATGGCAACGACAAGCTCTGGGGCGGCGCGGGCGCCGACAGCTTCCACTTCGGGGCGACCTTCGGCGACGACACCATCTATGACTTCAACACCGCCGAGGACTCGATCATCCTCGACGACGGCGTCCGCGTCACCCGCACCCGCGTGCAGGACGTCAACGGCGACGGCGTCAACGATTTGGTCCTGTCGTTCACCACGGGCAGCGTCACGCTGCTCGGCGTGAGCAATGCTTCGGCCGTCAAATATGGCGCGCAGGATTACTACTCGACGCACCAGCCGAGCATCGATGGCAATCTCGCAGGCGTGGCGGGCTTCGACGGCACCGATGGGTTCGCTTCGGGCGGCACGAGCGGCAGCTTCGCGGAATCGCTGTACAGCCCGCGGCTCCTGCTGGATCTCGCCCACGGCTTCTGATGATTGCCTAAGACCAAGATCGGTACCAAGATCGTGCCCCGTAACCGTCGAGGTTGCGGGGCACTTCTTCTCACGGACACTCCCAATGCGCGTTGAACGTCCCTTGAGCACGATGCGCGCGGCGCTGGCCTTGTGCCGTCGGCACTTCGTGTCGGCCGCCGTGTTCAGCGCGCTGATCAACCTGCTCTACATCGTTCCGACGCTCTACATGCTCCAGGTCTACGACCGTGTCGTGCCGACCCAGGGCGTCCAGACGCTCGTCTTCCTGACCATGGTGCTGCTGTTTGCGCTGGCGACCTTGTCGCTGCTCGATCGCATCCGCACGCGCTTGCTCGTGCGCGCCGGCGTCCAGCTCGACGCCACCCTGGCGCCGCTGATCCTCGACGCAACCTTGGGGCGGCCCGATTTCCCCGGCGCGCGCCAGGCGTTGCGCGAGTTCGACGTGATGCGCGGCACGCTGACCGGCTCGGGAATCCTCGCATTGTTCGATGCGCCCTGGGTGCCGATCTACATCCTCGTCTGCTTCCTGGTGCACCCGTGGATCGGCGTCGTCGCGATCCTCGGCTGCGTGGTCCTGCCGCTGATCGCCTGGGCGAACGAGCGCGCGACGCGCAGCCGGCTCGATCGCGCGCAGCAGATCGCCAGCACCTCCTATGCCAATCAGGATGCGCTCCTCGCCTCTAGCGACAGCATCCGCGCGCTCGGCATGCGCCGCGCGCTGGTCTCGCGGCAGCTGCGCCAGCGCGAGGCGATGCTCGTCGCGCAGACCGAGGCGAGCTTCGCCGCCGGGGGCTATCTCACCGCCACCAAATTCACCCGGCTGGCGCTCCAGTCGCTCGCGCTCGGGCTCGGCGCATTGCTCGCGGTCGACAACATGATCTCGGGCGGGGCGATCTTCGCCGCCTCCTTCCTGATCGCGCGTGCGCTCGCCCCGATCGAGCAGTTGATCGGGACCTGGAAGACGATCGTCCAGGCGCAGCAAAGCTATCAGAGCCTCAACACCCTGCTCGACGGCAGCGTCGCGCTGTCCGAGCCGACCCGCCTGCCGGCGCCGCAGGGCGCGGTGCTGCTGGAAGGCGTGACCGTGCTCAACGAGGCGCGCGATGGCGCGATCCTGAGTGCGGTGTCGCTGCGGATCGAGCCCGGCGAAGTCGTCGCGATCGTCGGGCCGAGCGGCGCGGGGAAGTCGACCTTGGCACGCACGATCGCCGGCGCGCTGCCGCCCGATCGCGGCACGATCCGCCTCGACGGTGCCGACATGCGCGATTGGGACCCCGAGCAGCTCGCCCGCCATATCGGCTATCTGCCGCAAGATTCGGCGCTGTTTGCGGGATCGGTCGCCGAGAATATCGCGCGCTTCGCCGGCGAGCTCGGCGAGGATCGCGCGCATGTCGACGCGGCGGTGATCGCCGCGGCGGGCAAGGTCGGTGCCGATCCGCTGATCCGCCGGCTGCCCAACGGCTATGATCACCAGCTCAAGCTCGGCGGGCGCGGTGTCTCGGCGGGGCAGGCGCAGCGCATCGCGCTCGCCCGCGCGGTCTATGGCGATCCGCGCATCCTCATCCTCGACGAGCCCAACGCCCATCTCGACACCGAAGGCGACGCCGCCCTCGTCGCCGCGCTGGCGAAGCTCAAGGAAGAGGGGCGCACGATCCTGATCGTCTCGCACAAGCTCGGCATCCTGCCGGTGGTCGACAAGATGCTCGTCCTGCGTGAGGGCAGGGCTGAGCTGTACGGTCCACGCGACGAGGTGCTGCCCAAGATCGCCCCGCCCAACGTCCGGCGCGTGACGCCCCCAACCGCAAAGGCAAGCGGATGAACGCGCCCATTCTCCTGTCGCCCGCCTCCGCGGTCCCTACGACCGCCGCGCCGCCGGTTGCCGATCCGCGCGGCGAGATCCGCGCCGGCGTGATCATCGCGGCCTTGTTTTTCGTCGTCTTCCTCGGCTGGGCGGCGTTCGCCCGGCTCGACGCCGCCGCGTATGCGCCGGGCACGCTCGTCGTCTCGGGTCAGCGCCAGTCGGTCCAGCACCGCGACGGCGGGGTGGTCGGGCGAATCTATGTGCGCGAGGGCCAGCGGGTCGAGCGCGGGCAATTGCTCGTCCAGCTCGCCGCCGCCGAAGTGCAGGCGCAGGAGCGCGCGCTCGCATCGCAGGCGATCCGCCTCCTGGCCCAGCGCGCCCGGCTCGACGCCGAGCAGGCCGGCCGCGGCCAACTCGTCCAGCCGCGCGAGTTCGCCACGCTGGCGCCCGAAGACCGCGCCGAAGCGGCGGCGGCGATGCAGGCACAGCAGACCGAGCTGCGAGTACGCAATTCCGTGCTCGTCGCGCAGCGCGGCGCGCTGGGACAGCGCGTCTCGCAGGCGGGTGAGCAGGGCCGCGGCTATGGCGAGCAGGTGGTCTCCTCCGCCGAGCAGCTGCGCCTGATCGAGGAGCAGATCGCCGCACTCAGGCCGGTCGCGGAAAAAGGCTTCGTCTCGGAGACGCGGATGCGCGAGCTCGAACGCGCGCGCGCCCAGTTGATCGGCCAGCGCGGCCAGTACAGCGCCAGCGTCGCGCAGACCCGGGGCGCCGCACGCGAGAGCGAGATCCAGGGCCTCGAGGCAGAGCGCACCTTCCGCGAGCGCAGCGCCGCCGATCTGCGCGATGTCGACACCCGGCTTGGCGACGTGCTGCCGCGCTGGGCCGCCGCGCGCGATCAGCTCGAGCGCACCGCGATCCGTGCCCCGGCGACCGGCGCGGTGGTCGGCCTCACCGTCTTCACGCCGGGCGGCGTCGTCGCACCCGGCCAGAAACTGATGGACGTCGTTCCCGAGCGTACCCCGCTGCGCATCCAGGCGCGAATCTCGCCCGAGGATGCTGACGACCTATCGGTCGGCCAGCGCACGCTCGTGAAATTCTCCGGGCTGCACGAGCGGACCTTGCCCAATCTCGAAGGCAAGCTCACGCGGCTCTCCGCCGACAGCTTCACCGACGAGAAGAGCGGGATGAGCTATTTCACCGGCGAGGTCACCGTCCCGCTCGACCAGCTCCATTTGATCCAGAATGTCCGCGGGCGCGATTTCGCGCTGCGTGCGGGAATGCCGGTGCAGGTGCTTATCCCGCTGCGCAAGCGCACCGCGCTCGATTACGCGCTGGAGCCATTGCTCGGCAGCTTCTGGTCCTCCTTCCGCGAGCATTGACCGCGGCTCAGACCGCGCGGATACGGCCCATCAGCGTTCGCCCGGTGCGGACCTCGCGTGCCACGACTCCGGCCGTGAACCGCTCGATCACGCCGCGGGTGCGGCGCAGCGGGCCCGGCGAGTCGCTGCGCGAGCCGGCGACCACGCCGCTGCCCCAGGTATCGGCGAGCGTCTGGACCCGCGCTGCCAGCGCCGATCTCTTGTCGTCGCGGCCGAGCACGATCGACGGGAAGGGCAGGCGGGTGCGCGGCGAGGCGAAGGTGTCGAGCAGCGTCTCCATGCTCTCGCGCTCGTCGATGGGGTCGAAGAACAGCGCACCGGCGACCCGCGACACGTACGAAGCCGGCGATAGCCGGGCCCACCAGGCCGTCGCGAAGCAGCCGGCGCCTTCGGCCACCAGCAGCACTGCGCCTTGCGCATGCGTCACCGCCGAATCGAGCCGCGCGCCCAGCAGGTTGCGCTCGGCAGGCGTGCCGGCGCGATAGGGCACGTGTGCCTGCGCCGGTGCCGCGAACAAGTCGCGCCACGGTGCCGACGCCGCCGAGATTTCGACGAGGGAGAGATTCGCGGGAAGAGTCAGCGCAGTCGCCATGGCATGCTCCATCAGCTAACGAGCGATGATACACTGCGGCCGATCGGCTCGCCAGCGGATTCCCAGCGCATTGGTGGAGATTCGACGCGGATGCCGCTCAGGCCAGCGTGTGCGTCAGGCTGATCTCGGCGTTGAGGAGCTTCGACACCGGGCAATTGGCCTTTGCACCCGCTACGAGCGCGTCGAACTGCTCCTCCGAAATGCCGGGCACTTCGGCTCTGAGCGTCAGGTCCGAATGCGTGATCGCAAAGCCGTCGCCATCCTGCTCGAGCTTGACCGCAGCAGTGGTTTCGAGGCGGCCCTCGCTGAACCCGGCCTTGGCGAGCGCGAAGCTCAGCGCCATCGTGAAGCAGCCGGCATGCGCCGCGGCGATCAGCTCTTCGGGGTTGGTGCCCTTCTCATCGCCGAAACGCGTATTGTAGCTATAGGGGGTCGCCGCGAGCACGCCCGACGGGCTGTCGAGCTTGCCCTTGCCGTCCTTGCCGAAACCTTCGTAGCGGGCGGTAGCGGTACGCGTGGTCATGCGGTTTCCCCCAAATGGTAAAGGAGCGCGGCGGCCGGATGCCGCCGCGCTCCGACAGTTTAGCGGCAGCGGACGTCGTTGTTGTTACGGTCCACCGACGATCCCACCGCGGCGCCCGCGGCGGCGCCCAGCGCGGTGCCGAGCAGCTCCGAGCCGCCCGGCGCGATGATGTTGCCCAGGATTCCGCCGGCGACGCCGCCGACGATCAGCCCGGTCGTGCCGTCCGAGCGGCGGCAATAATAGCGGCCGTCCTGCCCGCGATAGACGCGCTCGTCGCGCGACAGGCGACGTTCCCGATATCGCCTGTCGTCGCGATAATAGCGGTCGGCATAATAGCCGTTGTACGATGGGTCCGGCCGGTTCCAGTCATAGCTGCGATAACCGTCATAGCTCGCCGAACGCGGCCCATAGCCGGTGTCGGTGCAGCCCGAAACGGCGGTCGCCGCCAGCAATCCCAACAGGATGGCGCGCATGTCAATCTCCCTTGCAAATGCTTCGATGCAGGGAGAATGCTCCGCCGCCGCGAAAGGTTGCGCGCTCAGGAAGGGGTGGCGTCGAGCCGCTCGTTCTCGCGTGCCTGTCCCTTGACCAGGGTCGGCGCCGACGCGCCGGCAAGCGCCGGACGGAAGGCATCGCGCTCGCCCGCGGGGATCGGCGCGGTGGGATCGGGACGGAAATCGACCGGCGCACGATCTTCGGGTCCGGGATGCGTGTCGCCCATCAGGTCGGTCGGGACATGCTCCGCGCTGCCGCGGGCGTTCTTGCCGAGCTTGAACAAGGCGAACGCCGCCGCCGCGACTGCGCCGAGCGACAGCGTCCCGATCGCCAGCGCCTTGCCGTTGCCCCGGGCCTCGGGAGCCTTGGCGGCGGTCTTGGGGCGGCGCGTGCGTGCGGGGGTCTTCGAAGTCTTGCCGGTGCTGTTTGCCATTGCGGTTTCCCTATATTTGCCGCTTCAACGGGCCTGGCGGATACCTGTTCCTCAGTCCTTCAGGGGATCGTGGCCCCAGTTCATCAGCGAATAGCGCCAGCGCGAGCCGGGAATCTTGTGTTCGTCGCGCGGCCCCTGGGCGAGGTGACGGCGGACATAGCCGACCACCTTGCGCATATGCGCATAGTCGCCTCCGTCGAGCTCTGCCTTCTTGGTCCGCAATATCTGCACGATCCGCCGGCCGGAGGCGTGGCCGACGCTCTCGCCGCCGTCGCGCTTGAAGCCGACCGCGCGGCTTTCGTCGGTGTCGAGCCATTCCTCGATCTCGGCCGGCGCCATGTTCACTGCCTCGTGAAACCGCGCCCAGACCTGCGCATGATCGTCCTGTTTCGCCATCGCGACCCAACCGTCGCGGCGTGCGAAACGTTCCGATCAGCTGCCGTACAGCGCCGCCTCGGCAGCCCGGCGCTTGGTCAGCCCGGGCAGCACGTTCCCCGCCGCCTTGTTCCACCGCGCGAATTGCTGCTGCGCGCCGGCGAAGTCGCCTGCCTTGTGCATCTTGAGCAAGGTGCTGCTCGAAAGATTGCCGATGCCGACATTGTAGGCGAAACTGACCAGCGCATCGAACTGGTGCTGGCTCGTCTTCGCGCTGCCGAGTGCCGTCGAGACCTTGGCCGCGAAGCTGGTCATGTCGCTGATCAGCCGATCATCGCATTGCTTCTGGGTCCAGATCGCGCCCTTCTTGACGTCGGCGCCGGTGGTGCCCCAACCGATTGTCCACGGGTCGCCGCCGGTGCCCGGATCCGGATAGGCGATAAAGCTGCCATCGGCCTGTTTCTTCGCGCAACCTTCGAATTGCTGGACGAGCGCGATGCAAGCTGGACTCGGCGTCATGATAAAGCTTCCCCCGAAGTTGAGAACAACTTGTGCCTCGCTTGGCGGCACTTGGCCATGGTCTTTATGTCCGGAGTGGTTGCGGCCGGGTAGGGCGCGTGCCTAAAGCGGCGCATGCCCAAGCAACGTGCCGATCAGATGCTCGTCGACCGCGGTCTGGCTGAGAGCCGCACGCGCGCGCAGGCGCTGATCATGGCGGGCCTCGTCTTCGCCGGTGATCGCAAGGTCGACAAGCCCGGCCAGCAGCTCGCCGACGATGTCGCGCTCGACGTCAAGGGCCGCGATCATCCCTGGGTATCGCGCGGCGGGATCAAGCTGGCGCACGCGCTCGATCATTTCGGCTGGGACGTCACCGATGCGGTGGCGATCGACGTGGGCTCGTCGACCGGCGGCTTCACCGACGTGCTGCTCAGCCGCGGCGCAGCGCGGGTCTATGCGGTGGACAGCGGCACCAATCAGCTCGCCTGGAAGCTCCGCCAGGACCCGCGCGTCATCGTCCTCGAACAGACCAGCGCGCGCATCCTCACCGAAGCGCACATCCCCGAGGCTGTCGATTTGATCGTCTGCGACGCCAGCTTCATCGGCCTCGCCAAGGTGCTCGAAGTCCCGTTCGGTTTCGCCAAGCCGCATGCCCGCCTGGCCGCGCTGATCAAGCCGCAATTCGAGGCGGGGCGCAGCGAAGTCGGCAAGGGTGGGGTGGTACGCGACTCGGAAGTGCACGACCGCGTCTGCCGCGAAGTGGCCGACTGGGTCGCCGCAGAGGGTTGGACCGTGCTCGGCATCACACCAAGCCCGATCACCGGGCCTGAAGGGAATGTCGAGTTCCTGATCGGTGCGGAACGGCGTTGACTTGGGTCCCTCTCCCGATGGGCTAGGGATTCTACCCCTCGCTTCGCCCATTCCCCTCCCGATCCCGCACATAATGCCGCGCCAGCGGAAATGGCGGCAGCCACGCCTCGCGCCGGATCGTCCAATTCTCATAGCTCGGCACGAAGCCGTCCGGCGCGTCGAGTGTCCCCAGATGCACTTCGACCTCATCCCCGGCCCGCGCGAACACCGACGAACCGCAGCCCGGGCAGAAATGCCGTCCGCGATAATCGCGAGTCTCCCCGGTGATCGTAACCGCCGCCTCGGGAAAGATCGCCGCGGCATAGAACAGCGCACCATGATGCTTGCGGCAATCTAGGCAATGGCAGAGCCCGGTCCGGCTGGGCGGACCCGACGCCTCCAGCCGCACCTCGCCGCACAAGCAGCCGCCCATCACACGCTCCATGCCTCGCCTCCTAAATCCGTCGTTCCACAGGTCGACAACGCCGATCGCATCTTTGCGGCTGCGCAGACTTTGGATAGGGGATCGTTCCGGGGACGACGCGGGTTTTGCACGCGTCGGTGAGGGAGAACCGGGTTGTGAGAGAGATCGCGTCCAAGGGTCAGTTGCGTCTTGCCTATTTCCGCTGGGCGGTGGTGACGGTTCCGCTCATGCTGCTGCTCGGTTTCGCTTCGGGCAAGCTCGCCCCCAGCGGGGACGAAAATCCGTGGTTCGTCCAGCTGGTCAAGCCCGAGATCATGCCGCCGGGTTGGGCATTCGGCGTCGCCTGGAGCATCCTCTACGCGCTGATGGGCCTCGCGCTGGCCTTGGTGATCAACGCGCGCGGATCGCGCTGGCGCGGGCCGGCGCTGCTCGTCTTCGTCGTCCAGCTCGTGATCAACCTCGCCTGGACGCCGGTTTTCTTCGGGTTGCACAAGGTCGATACTGCGTTGCTGATGATCGGCGCGCTGCTCGTGCTGGTGCTGCTCACCATCCTGCTGTTCTGGCGGGTGCGCCGGGTCGCCGGGCTGCTGCTGGTGCCCTATCTCGCCTGGCTGGGTTTCGCTTTCGTGCTGCTGCACCAGATCGACCAACGCAATCCACATGCCGAAAGCCTTGTACCTTCGCGCACGGTTGACCAGATAGAGATCCGCTGAAGTTCGTATTAGGAAGCTCGCAATGCAGACCGACAACCGCCTGTTCGACGATTTCGTCAAGTTCGTGAACGGCGCGGCGGGCACCGTCGCCGGAATGGCGCGCGAGGCCGAAGGCGCCACGCGCGAGCGTGCACGCGAATGGATCGGCGGGCTCGATTTCGTGGCGCGCGAGGAGTTCGAGGCCGTCAAGGCGATGGCGGTTGCCGCGCGCGACGAGAACGATGCGCTCAAGGCCCGCCTGACCGCGCTCGAGGCGCAGATTGCCGCGCAGGCCAAGTCCGCGCGCGCGCCCAAGGCGCCGCAGGCCGACGCTTGAGCGCACCGGTTAGCCACCGCTTGTCCACAGCTTTTCGACAGGGTTGCGAACCGCGCGCTTGTGCCTCCGGAACGCGATTGGCAGGATTCTCTCCAGCCAATCCCGGCGCGTGGAGTTAGGAATGTTGGACGAGGCCGAATTCGACCGCGACGACGCCGCGCCGATCGACATGCTCGAAAATTACTTCGCGGCGCATGGCTGGTCCTATGAGCGCGAGGACGACGAGATCGTCGCCAAGTTCAAGGGCAGCTGGACCGAGTACGAGCTGCGCGCGATCTGGCGCGAAGATGATGGCGTGCTCCAGTTCCTCGGCTTCCCGGACATCCGCGTCGCCGACGATCGCCGCGCCGCGGTCTACGAGACGATCGGGCTGGTCAACGAGCAGCTCTGGATCGGCCATTTCGAGCTCTGGTCCGCGAGCGGCATCCTGCTCTTCCGCCACGCCGCGATGATCGACGGCGCGGGCGAAAAGACGCTGACGCTCGACCAGGCCGAATTGCTGGTCGAGAGCGCGATCGACGAGTGCGAGCGCTTCTACCCCGTCTTCCAGTTCGTCTTGTGGGGCGGTAAGACTCCGCAGGACGCGCTCGCCTCGGCACTGATCGAGACGCAGGGCGAGGCGTGACCGGCGCCGCGCCGCTGCGGCTCTGGCTGCTGGGCTGCGGCAACATGGCCGGCGCGATGCTCCAGCAATGGATCGCCAGCGGCGCGGTCGCGGCGGAGAATGTCTTCGTCGTCAATCGTCACGATCGCGACCTTCCCGCCGGTGTCCGCCACGGCAGGGCGTTTCCGGAAGAACCGGCGCCCGACTTTCTCCAGCTCGGGATCAAGCCGTACCAGCTCGATGACGTGGGTCCGCTGCCTGAAGGCGACTACGGCCTGATCTCGATCCTCGCCGGCGCGGATGTCGCGACGCTCCAGGCGCGCTTTCCGGGTCACCAGATCGTCCGCGCGATGCCCAATCTTCCCGTCGCGCTCGGCAAGGGCGTCGTCGCGCTCCACGGCGCACGCATGCCCGGCCTGGACGCATTGATGGCGCCGCTGGGTCTGGTCGAATGGATCGACGACGAAGCGCTGTTCGATAACGGCACGGTCCTTTCCGGCTGCGGCCCGGCCTTCGTCTATCGCTTCATCGATGCGCTCGCCCAGGCGGGGACTGCGCTCGGCTTCCCCGCCGAACAGGCGCAGCGGCTGGCGATCGCCACGGTCGAGGGCTCGGGCCTGCTCGCCGCACAGGCTGACGCGCCGCCCTCGGTCCTTGCCGACCGCGTCGCCAGCCCCGGCGGCTCGACGCGCCAGGGCCTCAACGTGCTCGACCAGGACGATGCGCTGAAGGCGCTGCTCGACAAGACGCTCGCCGCGTCCGCCCGGCGCACCGCCGAAATGGCCGCCGAAGCACGCCGCTGACGGTCACCGACCCCCGCACGGAACGTGCGCCGCCCGCATTTGTTGTGCTCTCCGACTCTTTCAACAAACGGAGGCGGTAATGGTAACGACCACGGCCACGCGCGACAGCAAGGGACGGTTCAAGGGCTCTTCGTCGAACAGGAGCGGCGACGGCAAGTCGGGCAATCTCGGAATGGTCGCAGGCGCAGTCGCCGGCGGTGCAGCGCTCGGCCTGCTCGCGATGTTCGGCCGCAAGGCCGCCGTCCAGGCGCCGACCGCGCTCGCCGGCAATTGGGACGAGGCGCTGATCCTCGAGCACCAGGCGACGCTCAAGGTGTTCGACACGATCGAGGCGACCGACGAGCACAACACCGTCAAGCGCTCGATGCTGCTCTCGCACCTCAAGCACGCTTTGCTCAAGCACGCGGTCGAGGAAGAGAATGTCATCTACCCGGCGCTGCGCGAGATCGGCCAGGTCGACGCCGCCGACGAGCTCACCAAAGAACATGGCTATGTGAAGCAGTATCTGTACGAGCTCGAGAACATCCCCAACGCCTCGCCGGACTGGATCGCGAAGGTCCGCGAATTCCGCGCCGACATCGAGAAGCACATGCAGGAGGAGGAGACCGAGCTCTTCCCGATGCTGCGCAGCCAGCTCTCCGAAGAGCGCAACAAGGCGCTGACGCTGACGATGAACAAGGAAGGCTTCAAGGTCGCTTGATGCCTTCTAAAGCCCCTCCCCTTCAGGGGAGGGGTTGGGGGTGGGGCATGTCCGCCAGCTAGCGCCCCGAAACCGACTTCCGCTCGCTCTCCGGCATCAGCCCCTCGAGCACCGCCCAGAACCCGCCGACCGCGCCCTGGCCAGCGCTCGAGTACGCGGTCGACATCTTCTCGCGCAGTGCCTCGAACAACTCGGCCTCGAGCGCCGCGCCTGCGGGGGTCAGTCGCAACAGCCGCTGGCGCCGGTCGCGCTCGCCGGTCCGCGTCTCGACCATCCCGCGCTCGGCCAATTCGCCCAGCACCCGCCCCAGCGACTGCTTGGTGATCCCCAGGATCGCGAGCAATGCGCTCACCGTCAGGTCCGGCTCGCGCGCGATGAAGTAGAGCGCGCGGTGGTGCGCACGCCCCAGCCCCTGCTTGGCCAACCCCGCATCGATCGAGCGCGTCAGATTGGCATAGCCGAAATAGAGCAGCTCGATCCCGCGCCGGATCTCGGGTTCGCGCAGGAACAGGGGCGACGCAGGAATTGGGGCAGCCATGTTGACCATTCTAACCCTGCGGCCTAGTCCTCCGCAACCCGGTCCGCTGCAGGGCCGGCAGAGTCGGGAAGCTGTGATGGAAGACGCGACGGTCCTGGATTTCGAGTTCGAGGCGCACACCAATCCGGTGGCGGTAGCCGATCGCGCCGCGCTCCTCGCCAATCCTGGTTTCGGCAAGATCTTCACCGATCACATGGCGGTGATCCGCTACACCGCGGGCAAGGGCTGGCACGATGCCCGCATCGAGCCGCGCCGCCCGATCCAGCTCGATCCCGCCTGCGCGGTGCTCCACTATGCCCAGGAAATCTTCGAAGGCCTCAAGGCCTATCGCATGCCCGATGGCGGCGCGACGCTGTTCCGTGCCGATGCCAATGCCCGCCGCTTCGCCGAATCGGCGCACCGGATGGCGATGCCCGCTCTGCCCGAGCAGATGTTCCTCGCTTCGATCCGCGAATTGGTCCGCACCGATCGCGACTGGATCCCCGAGGGCGACGGCGCCTCGCTCTATCTGCGGCCGTTCATGTTCGCGAGCGAGACTTTCCTCGGCGTCCGCCCGGCGCAGGAATATCTCTACATGGTGATCGCCTCGCCGGCGGGCGCCTATTTCAAGGGCGGCGCGCCGTCGGTGACGCTCTGGGTCTCGGAGCATTACACTCGCGCCGCCTCGGGCGGGACCGGCGCCGCCAAATGCGGCGGCAATTACGCATCGAGCCTCGTCGCCCAGGCCGAGGCGATCGGCCATGACTGCGACCAGGTCGTTTTCCTCGACGCGGCGGAGAGCCGCTATGTCGAGGAACTGGGCGGCATGAACGTGTTCTTCGTGTTCGAGGACGGCTCGATCCAGACCCCGCCGCTGACCGGCACGATCCTCCCCGGCATCACGCGCGATTCGCTGCTGACGCTCGCCCGCGACGCCGGAATCACGGTGCGCGAGGAGCGCTACAGCCTCGACGAATGGAAGGCCGATGCCGCCAGCGGCCGCCTGCGCGAAGCCTTTGCCTGTGGCACCGCGGCTGTGGTCACGCCGATCGGCCGGGTCCAGGGCCGCGGCTTCGATTTCACCATCGGCAATGGCGGTCCGGGCATGCTCACCGAGCAGCTTCGTGGACAGTTGGTCGCAATCCAGCGCGGAACCGCACCCGATCCGCACGGCTGGGTTGAAAGCCTCTTCTAAGGTCCTATAAGCCCGCTTCCCGTTGGGGCGTCGCCAAGTGGTAAGGCAGCGGCTTTTGATGCCGCCATTCGCAGGTTCGAATCCTGCCGCCCCAGCCAGGGATCCGGAGCGCGCTAGCCGCCTCAGGTTCTTGGCGGCCTACCCGTAGCAATCCGCCGTGCCGCGGCATGCCGCTCCGCCCGGTCGAGCAGCGCTTCCAGATCCTCGCGACTGACGTCGAAGGTCTCGCCCGATTCCGCCAGCGCGGCGTCCACGTCTTCCATCAGCAGGCGCGGCCGGTCCGGGATCTTCATCGGGCGGTGGGGATAGCTGTGTCCCGACATGCGGTGGAAGGCGATGCCGATCGCGGCGAGCGCGACGGCGTTGATCCCGATCGGGAGCAGCGCGAAGCCATAGCCCTGCGCCAGCACCGCCGGCGCCAGTACCGGTAACAGCACGGTCCCGCCGCCGGGGGGATGCAGGCAGCGCAACGCCGACATCACGACGATCGCCGCGCCTACCGCGATTCCGGCCGCCAGTGCCCCGTGTCCGAATAGCTGCGCCACCGCGAGGCCGACAAAAGCGCAGACGATGTTGCCGCCGACGATCGGCCAGGGCTGGGCGAGCGGGCTCGACGGCACCGCGAACAGCAGCACCGCCGACGCGCCGAGCGGTGCCGCCAGCAACAGCCCGTGGCTGGGCGAGGCCAGGGTCGAGATCGCGGCGCACAACCCGATGCCGAGAACGGCGCCCAAGCCCGCGATCAGCCGCTCGCGCCAATTGGCCCCCGCAAGCAGCAGGGTGAAGCGTCTGCCCTTGGCGATCATGCTATTTGCGCTGCCAGACCCGCGCGCCGCCCACCCAGGTCTCGAGCACCTTGGTCGCCCGCAAATCGCCTGGAGCCGCGAGCAGCGGATCGCGGTCGAGCACCAGGAAGTCGGCGCGCATGCCCACTGCGATGCGGCCGATCCGATCTTCGGCGAACCCGGCATAGGCCGCGCCGGTGGTGAAGCCCGCCCAGCCTTGCTCGCGCGTCACGGCTTCCTGCGGGCGCCATCCGCCGAACGGCTGGCCGCTCGCGTTCTGGCGCGTGAAGCTCGCTGCCCAGCCCGCCCAGGGGTCGGGGCTCTCGACCGGAAAGTCCGATCCGAACGCCAGCTTCGCACCGTTCTGGAGCATCGACCGCCAGGCATAGGCGCCCGCCAGCCGCGCCTCGCCGAGCCGCGCCTCGGCCATGTGCATGTCGCTGGTCTGGTGGACCGGCTGCATCGACGCGATCGTGCCGAACTTGCCGAAGCGCGGCAGGTCCGTGGGATCGACGATCTGGGCATGCTCGATGCGCCAGCGCCGGTCGCCCTTATAGGTTTCCGACAGGACTTCGATCGCATCCAGCACCTGCTGGTTGGCGCGGTCGCCTATCGCGTGGACGGCGATCTGGAAGCCGTCCATCGCCCCGCGGATCATGCTGTTGAGCAACTGGTCGTCGGTGAGGAAGGGCAGGCCCTTATTACCCGGCGCATCGGCATAATCCGCCTTGAGCCAGGCCCCGCGCGAGCCGAGCGCGCCGTCGTCGTACAGCTTGATCCCGCCCATCCGCAGCTTGTCGGCATAGAGCCACGGGGTCGGGCCCTGGCCGGCGATGGCGAGCGCAGTGTCGACCCCGCTCGCATAGCTCATGATCCGCACCTTGAGCAGGCCGAGATCGCCCATCCGCCGATAGGTCAGCCAGTCCTGCTGGGTCGTGCCCATGTCGGCCGCCGCAGTGACGCCGAGCGACAGCAGCCGCTCCTGCGCCGCAAGGAAGGCGGCATTATGCTCGCGCGGGGTCGGCGCGGGGATCGTCTTGGTGATGAACTCCATCGCCCCGTCGACGAAAACGCCCGCGGGCCTGCCGCCGGGGCCGCGCTCGATGCGGCCGCCATTGGGATCCTTGGTCGCGGCGGTGATATTGGCGGCGGCGATCGCGCGGCTATTCGCCCAGGCGGCGTGGCCGTCGACGCGCTCGAGCCAGACCGGGCGATCGCTCACCGCGGCGTCAAGCTCGGCGGCGGTGGGAAAACGGCCCAGCTTCCAGCGCTCATGGTTCCAGCCGCCGCCGAGAATCCATTTGGTCGGGTTCGCCGCCGCATAGCTGCGGATCTTGGCGAGCGCTTCGTCGAGCGAATTGGTCTCGGACAGATCGAGCCGGAGCAATTGCGCGCCGAGGCCCATGACATGGCCGTGGCCGTCGATCATACCGGGCACCAGCGTCTTGCCGCCCAGGTCGATCTTCCAGTCGACCTTTTTCGGGCGCTTCTCGCCGCTCTTCAGGACATAGCTGATCTTGCCGTCGCCGTTGAGCATCAGCCCGGTGAAACGGACCACCTGCCCCTTGTCGTCGAGCGTCATGCCGTTGACGTTGTCGACCAGTGCGTCGGCGCGGGCAATGGCGGGAGCGGTGAGCGCGAGGAGCGGGGCCATCAGGCGCGCGGACAAGGGCAGCTTCAGCATAGGCGATTGCGCATAGGGCCTGTTCCCCCGCCGCGCCAGATGGTCTAGGCGGGAGCCACTATGGCCACCAAAGCAGCACCGGCGCCAACGCCGCTCCCCGTGTCGATCACCGATGTTCGGGATGCTGCGCAGCGGATTATCGGCTCGGTCGTGCGGACGCCGACCCTGGTGAGCAAGACGCTGTCGGAGCTGACCGGCGCGACGGTCTATCTCAAGTTCGAGAATCTCCAGTTCACCGCCGCGTACAAGGAGCGCGGCGCGCTCAATACCCTGCTCCAGCTCGACGAGGCGGCGCGCTCGAAGGGCGTGATCGCCGCCTCCGCGGGCAATCATGCGCAGGGCCTCGCTTATCACGCGACCCGGCTCGGCATCCCGAGCACCATCGTGATGCCGCTCAACACGCCGACGGTGAAGGTCACCCAGACCGAGGGGCACGGCGCCAATGTGATCCTCCACGGCGAGACCTTCGACGCGGCCTATGCCCGCTCGCGCGAGCTCGAGGCGGAAAAGGGCTTCACCTTCGTCCATCCGTTCGACGACGCCCGGATCATCGCGGGGCAGGGCACCGCGGCGCTCGAAATGCTCGAGGACGTGCCCGATCTCGATGCGCTGGTGATCCCCATCGGCGGCGGCGGGCTGATCTCGGGCTCGGCGGTGGTCGCCAAGTCCGAAGGCCGCGCACTCGAGGTCGTCGGGGTCGAGGCCGAGCTCTACCCGTCGATGTACAACCGCATCCATGCGACCGAGATGCCTTGCGAAGGCGATACACTCGCCGAGGGCATTGCGGTCAAGGAGCCCGGCGGGATCACGTCGAAGATGGTCGCGGCGCTGGTCGACGACATCGTCCTGGTCAGCGAGCGGCGGCTGGAGGAAGCCGTCAGCCTGCTCCTCCAGATCGAGAAAACCGTGGTCGAGGGCGCGGGCGCCGCAGGGCTCGCTGCCTTGCTCGCCGAGCCCAAGAGGTTCCGCGGCAAGAAGGTCGGCACGATCCTGTGCGGCGGCAATATCGACACGCGACTGCTCGCCAACGTGCTGCTGCGCGATCTCGCCCGCTCGGGCCGGCTCGCTCGGCTGCGCATCCGGCTGCAGGATCGCCCGGGCGCGCTGTTCAACGTCGCGCGGATCTTCCACGAACAGGGCGTCAACATCATCGAGGTCTATCATCAGCGCGTGTTCACCACGCTGCCCGCCAAGGGGCTGATCACCGACATCGAATGCGAGACGCGCGACCGCGACCATCTCGACCGCCTGATGACCGCGCTGCGCCGCGCGCAATATGAAGTGAGCCCGGTCGAGCTGGCGTAACTACAAGCCCCTCCCCTTCAGGGGAGGGGTTGGGGGT
>NZ_JBYSXG010000070.1:0-18880 GCF_058782005.1 Sphingomonas sp. FW306-1B-B10E | reverse complement strand
TGCTAAGGCCGCCCTCGAATCTCGCATTCGCAGCACAATCCGGCGCGCCCGCGCGGTCCTATAAAGAGGATAGCGTCCCCCGAGCGCCCCGGGCCGGACATTTGAAAGGACCCCGCGCCCCATGACCGCCATCGGCAACGATACGCTCGGCACCCGCGACACGCTCACCGTCGGCAGCGCCACCTACAGCTATTATTCGCTCCCCAAGGCGGCGAAGAAGCTCGGCGACATCAGCCGCCTGCCCTTCTCGATGAAGGTGCTGCTCGAGAACATGCTGCGCTTCGAGGACGGCAAGACCGTCACCAGGGACGACGCTCAGGCGATCGTCGACTGGCAGAAGGACGCCCGCTCGAACCGCGAGATCCAGTATCGCCCGGCGCGCGTGCTGATGCAGGACTTCACCGGCGTGCCCTGCGTGGTCGACCTCGCGGCGATGCGCGACGCGATCACCAAGCTCGGCGGCGACGCGGCCAAGATCAACCCCCAGGTCCCCGTTCACTTGGTCATCGATCACTCGGTGATGGTCGACGAGTTCGGCAGCCCCAAGGCGTTCGAGGCGAACGTCGAGATCGAGTATGAGCGCAACAACGAGCGCTACGAATTCCTCAAATGGGGCTCGAAGGCGCTCGACAATTTCAAGGTCGTTCCCCCCGGCACCGGCATCTGCCACCAGGTCAATCTCGAATATATCGCCCAGTCGATTTGGTCGTCGGCCGCGACCGACGGCGCGATGATCGCCTATCCCGACACGCTGGTCGGCACCGACAGCCACACCACGATGGTCAACGGCCTCGGCGTGCTCGGCTGGGGCGTCGGCGGGATCGAGGCCGAGGCCGCGATGCTCGGCCAGCCCGTCTCGATGCTGATCCCCGAAGTCGTCGGCTTCAAGCTGACCGGCGCGTTGCAGGAAGGCATCACCGCCACCGACCTGGTGCTCACCGTCACCCAGATGCTGCGCGCCAAGGGCGTGGTCGGCCGCTTCGTCGAATTCTACGGCCCGGGCCTCCATTCGATGACGCTCGCCGACCGCGCGACCATCGCCAACATGGCGCCCGAATATGGCGCGACCTGCGGCTTCTTCCCGATCGACGAGAAGACCATGGATTACATGCGCCTCACCGGGCGCCCCGACGAGACGATCGCGCTGGTCGAGGCCTATGCCAAGGCACAGGGCATGTGGCATTCGGCCGACAGCCCCGAGCCGATCTTCACCGACAGCCTCGAGCTCGACATGGACTGCGTCCGCCCGTCGCTCGCCGGCCCCAAGCGTCCGCAGGACCGGGTCAGCCTCGACGCGGTCGACGAAGTGTTCAACGCCGATTTGCAGAAGGTCTACCACAAGGACCGGCCCGAGCGCACCGCGGTCGAGGGCGCCGCGCATGACATCGGCGACGGCGACGTGGTGATCGCCGCGATCACCAGCTGCACCAACACCTCGAACCCCTCGGTGCTGATCGCCGCGGGCCTCGTCGCCCGCAAGGCGCGCGCGCTCGGCCTGACGCGCAAGCCTTGGGTCAAGACCAGCCTCGCCCCCGGCAGCCAGGTGGTCACCGATTATCTCAACAAGGCCGGCCTCAGCGAGGATCTCGACGCGATCGGGTTCAACCTGGTCGGCTATGGCTGCACCACCTGCATCGGCAATTCGGGCCCGCTCGCCGAGCCGATCAGCGCCGCGATCAACGGCAACGACATCGTCGCCGCCTCGGTGCTGTCGGGCAACCGCAACTTCGAAGGCCGCGTCTCGCCCGACGTCCGCGCCAACTTCCTCGCCTCGCCCCCGCTGGTCGTAGCGTACGCCCTCAAGGGCACGGTGACCGAGGATATGTACGAAACGCCGATCGGCGAGGGCACCAACGGCCCGGTCTTCCTCAAGGACATCTGGCCTTCGAACGAAGAGGTCCAGGGCCTGATCAATTCGAGCATCGACGACCAGATGTTCCGGTCGCGCTACGGCAACGTCTATCTCGGCGACAGCCACTGGCAGGGCATCAGCATCACCGGATCGGACACCTATCGCTGGCCGACCGCGTCGACCTATATCCACAACCCGCCTTATTTCGAAGGCATGACGATGACCCCCGCCCCGGTGCAGGACATCATCGACGCCAAGCCGCTCGCGATCCTCGGCGATTCGATCACCACCGACCACATCTCGCCGGCGGGCTCGATCAAGGCGGACAGCCCGGCGGGCAAGTTCCTCCAGGAGCACCAGGTCGCGCGCAAGGACTTCAACAGCTACGGCGCGCGCCGCGGCAATGACGAGATCATGGTGCGCGGCACCTTCGCCAACATCCGCATCAAGAACGAGATGGTCCCCGGCATCGAGGGCGGCATGACCAAATATCACGACCAGGTCATGCCGATCTACGACGCGGCGATGCGCCACAAGGCCGACGGCACGCCGCTGGTCGTCGTCGCGGGCAAGGAATACGGCACCGGCTCGTCGCGCGACTGGGCGGCCAAGGGCACCAACCTGCTCGGCGTCCGCGCCGTGATCACCGAGAGCTTCGAGCGCATCCACCGCTCGAACCTGGTCGGCATGGGCGTGCTCCCGCTCCAGTTCGCCGAAGGCGTGACGCGCCAGACGCTGCGCCTCGACGGTTCGGAGACCTTCACGATCACCGGCGTTGCCGGCCTGCGCCCGCGCCAGGAAGTCCAGGTCACGCTCACCCGCAAGGACGGCAAGACCGAGACCTTCCAGACCCGCTGCCGGATCGACACCGTCAACGAGCTGGAATATTTCCTGCACGGCGGCATCCTGCAGTACGTGCTGCGCAACCTCGCGGCATAAGGTCCGGACAAACAAGATGGCCGCGGCGGGGCATACCGCCGCGGCCTTTTTGCTGCCTGGTCGATCCGGAACCGCAGCACCGTTCCGCGCGCTCTATCGCTCCGGGCGCAGCGGTCTGGCCGGAAGATGCGGGAGCACCAAATGCCGCGATTCACCTTCAGCATGTACGATGGCGAGACCGTCGCGGAGACGCTGACGGAAGATCATGCCAGCCTACGCGAGGCAGCGGCGCGCGCGTTTCAGATGCTGTCCGAGCTGATCCGCTACGACGACCCTGCCTGGGCCCTGCAAGAATGGCGTGTCGACATCGGCGACGCGGACGGCCTGATCCTGCTGACGATCGGCTCCTACGCCCGCGAGGCGGCGGCGTTGAAGGCCAAGCGCTGAGGCTTGATCCTGCCCGCAGTCTGCCGGTACGTCTTGGGCCCCGAACACGCGACATCGATAAATTTTCAGACCATCAGCCGGAACTCTCAAGTGACGCAGGTTCGTTGATTTGCCAGCGTTGAGAGCAGCTGGCCATTAGCTCCCAGCAGATGCAAGATCGTTCTGGCGGATCGCGTCACTGGTAGGCAGCCACTTTGTAATATCACCTTGGCAGTCCATACCCGTTTTTCCACTAACCAGCCCTATGAATTTGGCTGACTAGCGGTCCGCTGTTGACAAGCGTAGGCTCCGGCAACACGATGCCATTACCAAAAAAATGGAGACGAGCTATGACTGGCGTCGGAAGAAAACTCGCGTTTTTTTGCACAAGTATCTTTGCGTTCGCTAACGCAGCCAGCGCTCAAGATGGGCTGCAACCATCGCCTGCTTGTCACAATGTCGCCGTTAGGTGCGTCGAAAGCTATACCTCTCTAGGTTATAGCAGCGCAGTGGAATGCTTTGACTCCGAAATCGCACAACTTTACTGCCCTCCTCCGACAGAGAACGACCGCGAAGGCCGAGTCTGGGTCTATTACGAAGGCCTGGCCATACCGTGTTACGGGCGCTGCTACCCGACGCCCATCGGCGGATAAACATCGAGCTAAACCGGGTCGGCGCGTTCGGGCTGACGCGGCGACGGCGATTCCGACGACGTCCGACGAATTTCTCAAATCAACGCGGAATTTGGGCAGCGGCAGGCCAGACAGAATGAATGACTTCGGGGTGCTCCCTGCCGCTCTGCTTGATACGCACTGCACCTATAACGCGCTTCGTTGACAGCATTGTAAAACCAACCCAGGCAGCAAGTGCGGGGCATCATGGATCGTCGTGCGCTATTGAAAGCCGGAGCGGCGGCCGCGGCCGGCTTGGGCATTGCGTCCGCCCGTGCGCGCCCGGCCGATCTCGTCGGCGATATCGAAATCCTGCGCACTGCGTTGAGGCTCCATGCCGGCGCCTATCGCTACTCCAGTCCGCGGCAGGTGGATGCCGCTCTGCAGGCGCTTTCCGTCAGTTTCGCAACAGCGGACCGCATCGAGACACGCTACCTTCTGCTCTCCGGCTTTCTCGCGACCTTGCGCTGCGGCCATAGCTACGCGAACTTCTTCAATCAGAAGAAGGTCATCGCTGCCGGCCTCTTCGATCGACCTACCCGCCTGCCTTTCCACTTCCGCTGGCTCGGCGGAGCGATGGTCGTCACCGATGACCCGTCGGGCACGCTCGCTCCGGGCACGCAGGTGCTTCGCATCGGCGATCGGGACGCCGCGGCGCTTCTCGCGCTGTTGATGCCCTATGTCCGGGCCGACGGGCACAACGACGCCAAGCGCGTGTCGCTGCTCGAGGTGCGCGGCGACGAACGCATCGAGACGTTCGATGTCTTCCAGGGCCTTCTTGCGCCGCCCCCGAACGGCATCCACCGCCTGTCGGTGCGTGCGCCCGGCGGCGGCGAGCGGGTCGTCGAGGTGGCGGCGATCGACCTCCAGCAACGCCAGGCACAACGGACTGTGCCTGAGGTGCAGGACGACGCGCCGGCCTGGACCTGGTCGATGCTGCCCGGCGACATCGCGTTGCTGACGATGCCCAACTGGGCGCTGTTCGACAGCAAATGGAACTGGCGCGCCTGGCTGGACGAGCGGCTGGACCGCCTCTCTGGCGCCAAGGGCCTGATCGTCGACCTTCGCCAGAACGAAGGCGGCCTGGATTGCGGCGATCCCATTCTCGCGCGGATGATCGACCACCGCTACGTCCCGCCCCGCATCGAACAGCGGCTGCGCTTCCAGCGCACGCCCGCGTCGCTCGACCCCTATCTCGACACTTGGGACGACAGTTTCCGCACGCTCGGAGTGGGCGCTAAGCCGCTAGCCAACGGCTTCTTCCTGCGCCCGGGCGGGGACGAAGTCCTTGCCATCGAGCCAGCGGCCAGGCGCCTGACGGTGCCGGTCGCGGTGCTCACTTCGGCGGTAAACAGCTCGGCGACCTTCCACTTCGCGCAGAACATCCGGGCGATCGGCAAGGGGCGGCTGATCGGCGGGGCAACGGGAGGCAACCGGCGCGGGATCAATGGCGGCTGCTTCTTCTTCGTGCGCCTGCCCGCCAGCGGACTCGAATTTGACCTGCCGCTGGTCGGCTATTTCCCGACAACGCCGCAGCCGGACGCGGGCCTGCTGCCTGACATCGTCGTTGCCCCTGGCGCCGCCGACATCGCCGCAGGACGCGACGTGGTCCTCGATCGTGCCGTGGCGGCGCTTCGCCGCGGCTGAGGCCGCTTACTATTCCCCGATCCCCAGCAATTCGATCTTGAACAGCAAGGTCGCACCGCCCGGGATCGGCCCCTTGCTCTCGGGCCCGTAGGCCAGGTCCGACGGCGTCGCGATCTCGATCGTGTCGCCCACGCCCATCATCGGTACCGCCATCTGCCATGCCGGGATCAGCGCGCCCAGAGGGAAGGTCGCGGGCTCGCCGCGGCTGTACGAGCTGTCGAACTCGGTGCCGTCGACCAGAGTGCCGGCATAATGGATCTTGACCACGTCCTGCACGGTCGGGTGCTTGCCGGTGCCGTCGCCCTTGATCCGCCGCCAGTGCAGATTGCCCGGCAGCGTCTGCCAGCCGTCGCTCGCCTTGAGCTTTGCCAGCGCCAGCATCTGCTGGTTGTGCCAGGCGGCGTCCTGCGAATGGTCCTGACCGCTGGATTGCATCGCCACGGCCACCGCCGCCGTACCAGCCAGCACCACCGCGAGGCCGAGCCCGACGAATTTCGCGTTCTTCAATCCAGTCACTCCTGTCTCGAAACGTTATCGGACAGCGCCATAGCGTGGAGGAGGCTCAGTTGAACAGCGCGTAGACGAGCGCCTTACCACGCTTGTCCGCGCCGCGGGCGAGGAAAAGGTCGATCATGCCCTGAACCGGATGCGCGACCTTGTAGGTCCGCTGCCCCATGGGTGCGACCCGCGCTTCCATCTCGAACCACACGGTGAAAGGCTGGAACCGCGCCAGCCCCGCCGGGCGCTTCGGATCGATCGACGGCCGTTCGACCATCACCAGCCGCGCAACGGCCTTGCCGGCTTCGCCGCCGATCAGGAAACTCTTGCCGACAAGCGCCTCCCACTGCGCCACTTCGCTCGGCGCGGCCCGCGGCGCGACGAGATTCTTGAAAGATGGCAGCGGCGCCCGCGCCAGTTGTGCGACCGCCAACGGCCCGACGCACGCGGCAGCGGCACTTCCACCCAGCACGAACGCGCGCCGGGAAGTACGACCTGTGTTTTTCATTAGTGCCTCCCGTGGGGAGGCCTTAGGCCGAGGGGCGGCGGCCCGCCAGAAACATATCCATGACGGATGTGTCCGGTCTTGGACGGCTAGCCCAGCGCCCGCCCCGCCACGGCGTCGAGCCTCGCCAGCACCTCGGGATCGCGCGCCGAGGGGGCGGTGATCAGTGCGACGTCGAGGCAGGTGTCGATCGGCGAGGCCGCACGTTCCTCGGGCAGCGCACGCAGCAGGTGCATCACCATCGCCCGCGCCTTGGCGGCATTGGCCGAAAGCTGCGCGATCACCTGCGCGACGTCGACCGCTTCCTCGCCCTCGCGCCAGCAATCATAATCGGTGACCATCCCGACGAGCGCGTAGGGCAGTTCGGCCTCGCGGGCGAGCTTGGCCTCGGGCATCCCGGTCATCCCGATGATGTGGCAGCCCCAGCTGCGGTAGAGATGGCTCTCCGCCCGTGTCGAGAATTGCGGCCCTTCCATCGCCAGGTAGGTCCCGCCGTCATCCACCTGCGCACCCGCCGCAACCGCCGCGTCGCGCGCCAGCGCCGACAGCCGCGGGCATACCGGATCGGCCATCGAGACATGCGCGACCATCCCCGTTCCGAAAAAGCTCGACGGGCGCCCCTTGGTCCGGTCGATGAATTGGTCGGCGATCGTGAAGCTTCCCGGCGGCCGGTCCTCGACCAGGCTGCCGACCGACGACACCGCCAGCACGTCGGTCACCCCGAGCCGCTTGAGCACGTCGATATTCGCCCGCGCGTTGAGCTCCGATGGGCTGATCCGGTGCCCGCGCCCGTGCCGCGGCAGGAACACCACCCGCGCATGTCCGACCTGGCCGACGAAGCACGCGTCCGAGGGCTGCCCCCAGGGGCTCGCCGTCTCGACCCATTCGCCGCCCTCGACTCCCTCGACGTCGTACAGTCCCGATCCGCCGATGATCCCGATCGTCCAGCCGCTCATTGCGTTCCCTTGTCCACGTTGCGCCGCGCCCAGCCGAAATAGAGCAGGAGCCCGATCAAATTCCATGCGCCGAACAGCAATTGCGTCTGATGCGGCAGGCTTGTGAAAAGATAGAGACAGCCGAGCGCCGCCCCCAGCCCGACCAGCCACGCCGCCGGGGTGCGGAACGGCCGCACCGCGTCCGGCGCGCGCCGCCGCATCACCAGCATGCAAATGCCGACCGCGGCGAAGGCGGTCAGCGTCCCCGCATTCGCCAGGGCCGCGATCTGGTCGATCGGGAAGAACGCCGCGAAGAAGCTCACCACGCAGGCGGTGAAGATCGTGATCCGCACCGGTGAGCCGCGCCGCGAAACCGTCGCCAGGCTCTCCGGCAGCATCCGGTCGCGCGCCATCACGAAGAAAATCCGGCTCTGCCCGAACAGGAAGGCGAGGATCACCGTCGGCAGCGCGATGATCGCGCTTCCTGCGAGGAACGCCGCCGCGCCCGGCTGGTGCAGACCGCGCAGGATCAGCGCGAGCGGCTCGGGGCTGTCGGCGAAGCGCGTATAATGCAGCGCCCCCACCGCCGCGACCGCGACGATCATGTAGATCGCGACGCACGCCACCATCGATCCGACGATGCCGATCGCGAGGTCGCGGCTCGGATTCTTCGCCTCCTCCGCCGCGGTCGAGATCGCGTCGAAGCCGTAAAAGGCGAAGAAGATGATCGCCGCCGCCGCCATCACCCCGCGCTCGACGCCGTCGCCGCTGACATGCTTGGAGAAGCCGAACGGTGCGAACGGCTCGAGATTGGCCGCGTCGAAATAGGGCAAGGCCACTGCGACGAACACCGCGAGCGCGATCAACTTGATCACCACCAGCACCGCATTGAGCGTCGCGCTCTCGCGCGTGCCGAGGATCAGCAGCCCCGCGACCAGCCACACCACGAACAAGGCCGGTACGTTGACGCCCCATTCCGCAACCTGCCAGCCGTGCATCAGCGGGCCGTGCGTGAGTTCGGCCGGCACGCCAACGGCAAGCAGGAACGGCGTCGCATAGCCCGACCAGCCGACCGCCACCGTCCCCACCACCAACGTATATTCGGCGAGCAGGCTCCACCCGACCACCCAGGCGATCACTTCGCCGAGCACAACATAGCTGTAGGTGTACGCGCTGCCCGACGCCGGAATCATCGTCGCCATCTCGGCATAAGCCAGCGCCGCGCAGGCGCAGATCGCGCCGGCGACGACGAACGACAGGATCACCGCCGGCCCGGCGCGGTCGGCGCCGACCCCGATCAAGGTCAGGATCCCCGTCCCCACGATCGCCCCGACGCCCAGCGCGACGAGATGCGGCCACGACAAGGTCCGTGCCAGCCGATGCCCAGCGGGCCGATCCGCATCGGCGACGATCGCCTTGCGGCGAAACAGGCTGGCCATGACATCTCTCCCCTTCTCTGTCCGCGGTGATAGCGTCTCACCCGCGTCACACAACTATTCCCCGGCGAAGGCCGGGGCTCAGCTTCGGCGAACCCGGCGCGTTGCTCCTGTCCTCTCGACCTCCATGGCAACGCGGCCCCGGCTTTCGCCGGGGAGCCGAAACTCGAATGGTTCAGCGTTCGTGCAGTCTCCCCCTGCGACCCTCACGCCTCCGATCGAAGGAGTGTCCGGATGCTGCTCCCCGCCCTTGCCTTGCTGTTCGCCGTCCCGGACGACCCCGCGCCCAATCCGCAGATCGACTATGCCGGTTCGCCACGCTGACCGGCGAGGTCCGTGCCCGCCGCACGCAGCGATTGCTCGGCCTCGCGGCATTCCAGGCAAAGGCGGCGGAGAAGGGTGCGCTGATCCTCGACGCGCGCTCGGCGGACAAGTTCGCCGCAGGGCACATCGCCGGCGCGGTCAATTTGCCGCTCACCGACTTCACCGCCGAGGCGCTGGCCACGGCGATCGGTCCGGACCGCGACCGCGCGATCCTGATCTACTGCAACAACAATTTCGTCAACCATCGCGCCCCGGTGATGCTCAAAAAGCCCGCGCTGGCGCTCAACATCCAGACGTTCATCAACCTGGTCGGCTATGGCTATCCCAATGTCTGGGAGCTGCGCGACGTGGTCGACTTCGACGATCCGGCGGTCGGTTGGGTTTTCAGTGCTCCTGCGAAAGCAGGAGCCCAGAGCCAAAAGCGTGACGGCGCGTAACCCTGGGCTCCTGCTTTCGCAGGAGCACTACGAACTCGATGCGGACACTCATCCTCCCCCGCCAGGGGGAGGTGGCGCCGAAGGCGACCGTCATGCTGCGCATGTCACCTTCCCCTGGCGGGAGAGGATAACCGAAGGCCGATATACCCACCTTGTTCCCCGGCGGGGGCCCAGTCTCGGAGTCGTGGATGGATGATCCTGCCCTCGACAGCACTCGCATCTGGACCCCGGCCTTCGCCGGGGAACAGTGCAGCTCTAAGCGAGCAGCTCTTCGGTGACCTTACCCGCAAGCCGCTGGAGCTCGCTGCGCGCCTCGGGCAACAATTGCGCGCGCGGCAGATTGTCGATCGCGCAGAGCGCCCCCAACACCTGCCCGCACGGCGCGATCAGCGGAGCGCCGACATAGAAAGCGATGTTCGGGCTGCCGCGCACCAGTGGATTGCCCGCGAAACGCCGGTCGATGCTGGCGTTGAAGATCACCATCACGTTGTGCGGATTGAGGATCGCATGCCCGCAAAACGAAATCGCGCGGTCGATCTCTTCCATGTCGCTGCGATAGCGCGCGGTGACGATCATCTTCTCGCGATCGATGATCGTCGCGATGCCGAACTTGGTATCGAACAGTTTCGCCGCATCGGCGACCAGCGCGTCGGCTACGCGCGAGCGCTTCTTGGCGACGCCATAGCGGTCGACCGCCGCCTGCCGCTCGGCTTCATTCTCGGGTTTGGCAGGCCGAAGGAAGGACAACACGCGGAAAAGCCTCGCTAATCTGGTTTGAGTGTCGTTCTAGCCGCAAAATCCCTAAGCCAAGGTAACACCGACGCTCCGCACGTCCCCGTGCCCGCCGCCGCACGCCACGCGGCGGCGGGCCGGCGATCAGAAGCGGAAACGCCCGCCGAGCGAGAACACGAACGCGCGCGCATCGGTGAGCGTGCCCGAGGTCAGGATCGGCGTCTGTGCCGCGGTGCCGGCATAGGCCGCGGTGACCCGGTCGATCGTGGTATCCTCGAAGTCGACATAGTTCGCGCCGGCGTCGATCGTGAAGGCCGGGGTCAGGTCGTACGACGCGCCGAGGCCGTAATTCCAGCGATCCGAATCGGGGACGCGCGCATCGCGCTCGCCGTCGCGGGTCGGGGTCTGGGTGCGCTGCACGCCCGCGCGCACCGTCAGCTTGTCCGACGCGGCGAAATCGAAGCCGCCGGCGAGGCTCCAGGTGTCGCGGTAATTCTCCGGAATCGCCTGGTTGACCGGCGCGCCGAGACGGATCGCGTCGAACTTGCTCCACTGGTAATGCACCGCCTGGCCGTTGAGCGTGAAGCGGTCGCCGAGGCGCCAGCGCCCGCCGACGATGACCTGTGCCGGGGTGTAGAAATTGGCGGTGATGTCCGACAGCGACCGGTTCGACCCTGCGAGCGGACCGACGAGCCCGCTGACCTCGAGGTCGCCCTTGAGATTGTGCTTGATCGCCGACTTGTAGCTCATGCCGATCGTGACGTCGTCATTGTGCATCTGGAAGCCCGCGGTCCAGCCGAGATCCCAGCCGTCGCCCTTCAATTCCTGCCGCCCGTCGGGCAAAGCCGCCGAGACGTTGGGCAGCGCGTTGGCGAGGCTGGCGTCGGTATATTCGACATTGGCGCCGGCGCCGACGCGCAGCCAGTCGGTCACCGCCACGGCGAGGCTCGGCTGGATGTCGACGGTGCGCAGCCGGGTCTTGAGCGCGCTGTAGCGGGCCCAGCTCGTCTCGGGATAATCGGTGGTGAAGCTGTACGGCGAGGTCACGGCAAGGCCCACCGCGACGCGGTCGCCGAGCGGGATCGCGATCGCGCCCGAGGGCAGCACGCCGTTGTCGATCGGGTTGCGCGTGGTCGCGTCGCCGCCGACCGGCGCGAAGGTGCCGCCCGGGCGGCGGATCAGTGTGCCGGTATTGTTCACGTTGCCGCGCGGCAGGATCAGCGAGGCGCTGATCGTCGCCTCTCCCTGCGTGGCGCCGGCGATCGACGCCGGGTTCCACCAGAGCGACGCCGCGCCGGTATCGGCGACTTCGCCCGAAAAGGCGCGGCCCGCAGCGCGCGCCGACTGCTCCTGGAGGTAAAAGGCCTGGGCGTTGGCCGAGGCGGCGAAACCGATCGAGCCGGCCAATGCGGTTGCGGTGGCGAGCGAAAGCTTGAGATACGACATTCTGTTCAGTCCTTAGTACGCGATTACGAAAGCAACGGGCGTCCGCCTCAGCGGATGCGGGTCCAGGTCTGGGTCTTGCAGAACGGCTTGAACACGCAGCCGCGAACCTTGAGCTGGTCGGCGCCCACCGGGGTCACGTCCGAGCCATAGGTCTTGCCGTCCTCGGCATTGTAGATCTTGCCGCCGCTCCAATAATTGCCGCTCTGAGTGAAGCCGCTGAGGATCGTCAGCCCGCGCAGCGGCCGGCCTCGCAAGGCCGCATTCGAATTCTTGGTATCTTTCAGATTCGGGTTGGTGCGCAGATTGTCCGAAGTCACCAGCCGCCCGCAGATCGAGGCGCCGCAGCGCTGGATCTCGACGATCCCGCCACGCGTCTCGGTCTTCCAGCGGCCCACCGCCGCATCTGCCGCTTGCGGGCTGGCCGCCGCGATTGTCAGTCCAATCAGGGTAAGCAACATAAGCATCCTCTCGACACGCCCTGCCGTATCGCACGTGCGACCGGCAGCGGCACATGGCAGCGACCCGACGGCACGCGCGCAAAGCACGCAACCGCGAGGAAGCGCGCTGGTTCCAAAGCAACGCGACCGAAATATGTCCATTTGCGTCCGCGGTATGTCGGCGCAGGTTAGTCGGGGGCGAAGCCGAATGGTGTCAACCCGCTCTCGCGCTCGCTTGAAACCAGCGCCGCGCGGCCCGCCGGCGGGGCCGAACGCTGCGGGCAATCGGGCCGCGTGCACGCCCGGCAGCCAAGCCCGATCGGCACGGCGCGCGCCGTCAGATCGCGCCCCGCCGCTACGGCAAGCGTGCGTGCCTCGCCCGCGGCGAGCCCCACCCCGATCGAGAACCGCGCGGGCACGCTCGCCACGCGCGCGCCCTGCGGCTGGATCGCCCGCGCCAGCGTGAACCAGCGGCTGCCGTCCTCGGTCTCGACCAATTGGCTGACCAGATCATCGCGCGCGAACGCGTCAAAAATATTCCACAGCGGACACAGGCCGGGGCCCTCGACCAGCGGCGACGCACTCGCCCCGGCATAGCGCTTCGACACCTGCCCGGCGCGATCGACTCGCAGCAGGAAGAAGGGCAGCCCGCGCGCGCCGACCCGCTGCAGCGTCGTCAGCCGGTGCGCGACCTGGCTGAAGCTCGCGCCGAAGCGCCGCTGGAGCAGCTCGAGATCATAGCCGCTCGCCTCGCACGCGCGCAGGAACCGGGCATAGGGCATCATCACCGCCGCGGCGAAATAGCTGGTGAGGTGGCGCCGATACAGGCGTTCCGCCACGCGATCGAGCCCGGCACCCTTCACCAGCGCGTCGATCTCCGCCCGCGCCTCCTCGGCAAGCCGCTCGGCCAATGCGAAGCTGCGCGCCGAGGCGTCGAGCATTTCGGAAAGCTGGATCTGCCGCGCGTGCAGATCGAGCCGCTTCATCCGATCGGGCATCACGTCGGCGGGCAGGATGCGCACCGCGAGCTGGTGCTTGACCCGCAGCCGCTCGGCCATCGCACCGTACAGGTCGCCCGCGGCGATCCGCAATTCGTCGGCCAGCGCCTCGGCGGCGGTATCGAGGTCGGCGAAATGGTTGCGCCAGCGCTCGATCTCGCGACGCACCCGCCGCCCCGCATCCTCGGGCTCGCCCGCCCCGGCCGTGCCGCCGCCGAGCCGGTCATAGGCTCTCGCGAACGCCTCGGCACCGCTCGGCGCGCCCGCCAGCCATTCCTCCATCTGGTGCCGGTCGATCTCGAGATCGGCGAACAGCGGGTCGGCGAGCCGCCGACGTATCGCATCGGCACCGCCACCGGGCTCGTTCGCACTGAGCGTGCGCGGGTCGAAGTCGTACGCTTCGGCGAGCCGGAGCAGCAGCCCCGCGGTCAATGGGCGCTGGTTGCGCTCGATGAGGTTGAGGTAGCTCGGCGAGACGCCGAGACCCTCGGCCATCGCGACCTGCGCGATCCCCATTTGCCGCCGCAGCCGCCGCACCGCGTGCCCTGCGAAGATTTTCCGGTCCGCCACTTTCCTACACGTCCGTGTTCATGATACGTTCTCATCGCTCAGCTTGTCTAAGGGCGCCCTTTCACCGAGCCGAGCGTAGGGAAATGCCGAGAACGAGAACTGTAAATTATTTACAGATTTTCACAAGCGCCTTCGGCGCGTCGTACACTACGACCCCGAATAGCCCCACAAAACCCTGTTCGCAGCCCGTAACTTCCGCAACTTACCGAGACAAGAACGCCTCTCTTGTCAAGGAAATCACAATGCCCCTGCCGTTCGAAGATCTCGTCCCCGCCCCTGCCGGCCGCTTCGACGGTATCGTCCGTCCCTATTCGGCCGAGGACGTGGCCAAACTCCGCGGCTCGCTGCCGGTCGAGCATACGATCGCCCGCCGCGGCGCGCTCAAGCTGTGGGAGCTGCTCAGGAGCGAGGACTACGTCCACGCGCTCGGCGCGCTCTCGGGCAATCAGGCGATGCAGATGGTGCGCGCCGGCTTGAAGGCGATCTATTTGTCGGGCTGGCAGGTCGCCGCCGACGCCAACACCGCCGGACAGATGTACCCCGACCAGTCGCTCTACCCGGCAAATGCCGGCCCCGAACTGGCCCGGAAGATCAACGCTACGCTCCAGCGCGCCGACCAGATCGAGCATATGGAAGGCGGCGCCACCCGCGACTGGTTCGCCCCGATCGTCGCCGATGCCGAGGCCGGGTTCGGCGGGCCGCTCAACTGCTTCGAGATCACGAAAGCGTACATCGCCGCCGGCGCCGCGGGGGTGCATTACGAGGACCAGCTCGCCAGCGAGAAGAAGTGCGGCCATCTCGGCGGCAAGGTGCTGATCCCAACCCAGGCGCACATCCGCAACCTCGACAGCGCCCGCCTCGCCGCCGACGTCTGCGGCGTCCCCACCGTGATCTGCGCGCGCACCGACGCCGAGAGCGCAAAGCTGATCACTTCGGACGTCGACGAACGCGACCACGAATTCCTCACCGGCGAGCGCACCGCCGAAGGGTTCTTCCGGCTGAAGGAGGGCACCGGCGTCGATCACTGCATCAAGCGCGGCCTCGCCTTCGCTGCGCACGCAGACCTGCTCTGGTGGGAGACGAGCAAGCCCAATCTCGCCGACGCCCGCCGCTTTGCAGAGGCGATCCGGCGCGACCACCCGAACAAGATGCTGGCGTATAATTGCTCGCCGAGCTTCAACTGGGAGAAGAATCTCGACCAGGCCGACATCGCCCGCTTCCAGCGCGAGCTCGGCGCCATGGGCTACAAGTTCCAGTTCGTCACTTTGGCGGGCTTCCACCAGCTCAATTACGGCATGTTCGAGCTCGCCCGCGGCTATCGCGATCGCGGCATGGCCGCCTATTCCGAGCTCCAGCAGGCCGAGTTCGCCGCCGAGGCCAACGGCTACACCGCGACGCGCCACCAGCGCGAAGTCGGCACCGGCTATTTCGACGCGGTCGCCCAGGCCGTGGCCGGCGGCGCGAGCTCGACCACCGCACTCGCCGAGAGCACCGAGACCGCCCAGTTCAACCAGCAAGCTGCCTGAAAGGAGGCACGACGATGACCGGAGAACCCCAACGCAGCCGCGCCGTCTTCTCGACCGAGGATTTCCGCCTGCTTCGCGAAGCGGTCGGCAGCCATCTCGAGAAGGTCAAGGACCAGCCCGAATCGACCAAATACGCCAATCTCTACCACCGCCTCGGCCGCGTCGGCTGAGACGAGACTTTCCTGGGGAGGAAAGGATGTCCGCCGGAGGCTCAGCTTCCGGCGGGCATTTCCGCTTGTCCGCGATCCAGCGGCGCGGGCAATCCCGAATGCAGAGCTTTCCCGTGCTTTTCACAGACGGTTTGAAGCAACATGTTCCCCGGCGAAGGCCGGGGCCCAGGTGCGACACACAAGGCGCGCGGAGACTTTCCTCTCGAACATCATTGCAACTGGGCCCCGGCCTTCCCCGGGGAACGGATTCTACCGAAAGATATCAAACTCGGATAATGGCTCCGATAGCGAGAACTGAACCGCTTATTATCTTAGCTCTTGCCGATATCTCGCACGGCATAGGAGTAGCGTGCCATTACCTCGCGAGCAGACTAGATCTGCTTCTCGGCCGCGCCGTCAAGGCGTTCAAGCTCGACTCCGCAAGGCACCTCGCGCACGCTGAGCGCATCGCCGATTTCAAGGCCCAGATGCGCGAGTATATCGTCGGGCAGCACAATGCCGACCTCCTCGCCTATCTCAATGAGCTTGAGCCGCCTGCCCATGCACCGGCCATAGCATATTCACCGTCAGCCAGCGAGCCGTTCGATCCGCGCCAGATGCTCGGCCTTGCCGAACGGGAAACGCCGATAGAAGAACGCCGCGGCAAAGCCGAGCGCGAGATACAGCGCGGCGAACAGGATCGTCAGCCGGTCGACCGTCTCGACCGGAACCGTCCCGGGCTTTGCCGCCTCGGGAAATCCGGCGATCGCGAGGATCGATCCGGCGACGAAGATGCCCAGCCCGCTGGTGCATTTCTGGACGAAGAACGCGCCGGCGAAGAACACCCCTTCGGAGCGCCGCCCGGTCTCGACTTCCGAATGCTCGACGACATCGGCCATCATCGACGCACCGAGGATCGTCGACGAGACCGCGCAGGTCGCGTTTATGGTGAAGATCGACAGCAAAAGCGGCACGAGCAGCGGATTGCCCGGCATCGGAAACAGCCCCGCCAACCGCAGCCAATAAGGCAGAGTCAGCAGGATCGCAGCGCTGAGCATGAACCCCATCGCCGCCACCGGCTTGCCGGTGCGCCGGGCGACCCGCGGCGCGATCAGGAACGCGCCGACCACGCCCAGCAGCAGGATCAGCCCGAGCCACTGGAAGTCGCCGCCCTTGAACCCCCAGACATGCGCGTAGAGATAGTTGGACAGCGCATAGCTGATCCCCTGCGCGGCATAATAGCAGATCCCGGCCGCCATCAGGATGAGGAAGGCGCGGTTGCGCACGCTCTCGCGCAACTCGGCGAAATTGTCGGCGAGCGACTGGCGCGCGATCTCGGGCCGCGGCAGCCGGGCGATCTCGCGGTGCGTGCCGAGCGCCGAGATGAGGATCGCGACGAGCATCGCCGCCGCGCCCGCCGCCGCGAAACCGACATAGCCGCGCCGGTCGAGCAGCCCGTCGGCCAGGAAGTAACCGTACGAGGCCATCAGCATCGCCATCCCGCCGGCCCAGCCGAACAGATAGCGATACGCCATGATCCGCGTCCGCTCGTCATAGTCGGCGGAGAGCTCGGGGCTCAGCGCCTGCGACGGCACTTCATATGCCGAGACCGCGGTCCGCACGAGTACCGCGCTGGCGAACACCCAGACCAGCATCGCGCCGTGCGACCAGGCCGGCGGGTTCCACAGCAGCAGCCAGCCGAGCGCGATCGGCGCGGCCGAGGCGTACATCCAGGGATGCCGCCGCCCCCAGCGTCCGCGCGTCCGGTCCGACAGAAAGCCGATCGCCGGATCGATGAACGCGTCGAGCAACAGCGCGCACATGATCGCGAAGCCGACCTGCGCCGAAGGAAGTCCCAGCACCTGATTGTAGAACAGCAGCAGGAAGGTCGAGAAGCACAGGTCCTTCACGCCGTACGCGACTGCGCCGAACCCATAAGCGAGCATCGTCGACTGGCGCACGCGGCGCACCGGCGGGATCGCGGATGCGCCTGCATTGGCCTTGCTCGCCGCCATCGCCGATCCTCTCGCGCACTCGCTCCGGTTGGCAGCATAAGTGGCGCGAGGGCGCCGTCAATCGCGGCGATTGGAAGATCGGGTACGGCTTGCCCGATCCGCCCGCGCAGCTATAGCATGCGGCTTCGAACAACAGGAACGGCTGCGATGGCGCTCGACCCCGAGATCTTCGATACGCTGATCGCGACGATCCGCCGCTTCGTCGGCGAGCGGCTGCGACCGCTCGAAGCCGAGGTCGAGGCAGCCGATGCGATCCCCGATGCCCTGGTCGAGGAAATGAAGGGGCTCGGGCTGTTCGGCCTGTCGATCGCCGAGGAATATGGCGGGCTCGGGCTGACGATGCTCGAGGAATGCAAGGTCGCGATCGAACTCGGCCGCACCACCCCGGCGTTCCGCTCGGCCTTCGGCACCAATGTCGGAATCGGCTCGCAGGGGCTCGTGATGGCCGGCAGCCCCGAACAGAAGGCCGAATGGCTGCCGGGCATCGCCAGCGGCGAGATCGTCACCAGCTTCGCGCTGACCGAGCCCGACGTCGGATCGGACAGCGGCGCCGTACAGACTCGCGCGGTGCGCGACGGCGACTTCTATCGCCTCACCGGCACCAAGCGCTACATCACCAATGCCGACAAGGCGCAGCTGTTCACCGTGATGGCGCGCACCGGCGACGAACCCGGCGGGCGTGGCGTCTCGGCCTTCCTGGTGCCGCGCGACCTGCCCGGCGTGTCCATCGGCGAGCCCGAGAAGAAAATGGGCCAGAAGGGGGCAAGGGTCGCCGACGTGGTGTTCGACGACACCCCCGTCCCCGCCGCCAACCGGCTCGGCGAGGAGGGCCAGGGCTTCAGGATCGCCATGCAGGTGCTCGATCGCGGTCGGTTGCACATCGCCGCGGTCTGCATCGGCGTCGCCGAGCGGCTCATTGCCGATTGTGTCGCCTATGCGTCGACCCGGAAGCAGTTCGGCAAGCCGATCGCCGAGCACCAGCTCATCCAGGCGATGCTCGCCGACTCCAAAACCGAAGCGATGGCCGCCCGCGCGCTGATGCTCGAGACCGCGGCGAAGAAGGACGCAGGCGAGAACACTACGATGGAAGCCGCCGCAACCAAATATTTCGCGTCGGAGATGGTCGGCCGTGTCGCCGATCGCGCGGTGCAGATCTTCGGCGGCGCGGGCTATATCGCCGATTACGGCATCGAACGGCTCTACCGCGACGTCCGGCTGTTCCGGATCTACGAAGGCACCAGCCAGATCCAGCAGCTAATCATCGCAAGGGAGACGCTGAAGCGCGGCGGGTAAATTCCCCCTCCCGCTTGCGGGAGGGGTTAGGGGAGGGGCTGTCCTCCTCATCGCCGCCCGATTTTGATCCCCTCCCCCGACCCCGCCCCCAAGCGGAAGGGGAG
>NZ_JBYSXG010000006.1:0-114487 GCF_058782005.1 Sphingomonas sp. FW306-1B-B10E | reverse complement strand
GGTTGGGGGTGGGTGCGAGCGAAGCGAGCCCAACGATGCGCATGGCAATGAAGAAAAGGCCGGGCATCGAGCCCGGCCTTTTCTAAACCCACCCCTAAACCCCTCCCTTTCAGGGAGGGGCGGGATATTGGGCGGCTCCTTCAGGCTTACGCCGCCGCGCCTTCCTTGGTCCGCGCGGCGAAGCTTTTCCGAAGCTTGCGCAGCTTGGGCGGGATCACCGCGAGGCAGTATGGGTTACGCTGGCCTTCGCCCTGCCAATATTCCTGGTGGTAATCCTCGGCGGGGTACCAGTCGCTCAGCGGCTCGATCGTCGTGACGATCGGCGCCGGCCAGTCGGCCGAGGCGCGCTCGATCGCCGCGCGCGCTTCGGCTTCCTGCGCTTCCGAATGCGGGAAGATCGCCGAGCGATATTGCGTGCCGACGTCATTACCCTGGCGGTTGAGCTGGGTCGGGTCGTGCGTCGCGAGGAAGATGTCGAGAATCTCGCCATAATTGATCTGGTCGGTATCGAAGGTCACGCGGATCGCCTCGGCATGGCCGGTGTCGCCGCCGCAGACCTGCTTGTAGGTCGGGTTGGCGACGGTTCCGCCGATATAGCCGCTCTCGACCTTGCTCACGCCGATCACGTCGTTGAACACCGCCTCGGTGCACCAGAAGCAGCCACCGGCGAGCGTTGCAGTTTCGACTGTCATTTGGGTCTCCTTGTCGTTGCCAAGATAGGTGGGGGTTGGCGCAGCGCAATCGCCCCTCTAGGCGATGCCGCGACAAAGGGAGATCGGGCATGCGCGACGGTACAGTGCTGGTGACGGGCGGGGCGGGCTATATCGGCAGCCATGCGGTGCTGGCGTTGCTCGACGCGGGCTGGCAGGTCGTGGTGGTCGACAATCTCGTCACCGGTTTCGACTGGGCAGTCGACAAGCGCGCCAAGCTGGTCGTCGCGAACATCGACGACGAGGACGTGGTCCGCCGCACGATGCGCGACGAGGGCGTGATCGCAGTGATGCACTTCGCCGGTTCGGTGGTCGTGCCCGAGAGCGTGAGCGACCCGCTCAAATATTACCGCAACAACACCGTCGCGAGCCGCTCGCTGCTCGAGAGCGCGGTGGCGTCGGGCGTGAAGCACTTCATCTTCTCGTCGACCGCGGCGACCTATGGCATCCCCGAGCAGGTCCCGATCGCAGAGGACAGCCCCAAGGTGCCGATCAATCCCTATGGCATGTCCAAGCTGATGACCGAGTTCATGCTGCGCGACGTCGCCGCGGCACATCCGCTCAATTATTGCGCGCTGCGTTACTTCAACGTCGCCGGCGCCGATCCGCAGGGGCGCAGCGGTCAGTCGACCGCGGGTGCGACGCACCTGATCAAGATCGCGGCCGAGGCGGCGACGGGCAAGCGCAGCGCGGTCTCGGTGTTCGGCACGGATTTCGCGACCGAGGACGGCACCGGGGTGCGCGATTACATCCACGTCACCGATCTCGCCGCGGCGCATGTCGATGCGCTCGACCTGCTGATCGCGCGGCCGGAGGAGAGCCACACGATGAACGCCGGCTATGGCCGCGGCTTCTCGGTGCTGCAGGTGCTCGACGCAGTCGACCGGGTGACCAACCGCACGATCGAGCGCAAGCTGGAGGGCCGCCGCGCGGGCGATCCCGACGCGCTGGTGGCGGACAACAGCAAGATCCTGGCGACGTTGCCGTGGCGGCCCAAGCACGACGATCTCGAGGGGATCGTCAAGGACGCGCTCGCCTGGGAGCGCAAGCTCGCCGAGCGCGAGGGCTGACGTTGCGGTCGTTACGTGCTATGCCGGACAGGTGAACATCGAGCCGCGACATCCCCTGCGCCCGCCTCCGGGCATGACCGAGGACGAGTGGGACGCGCTGCGCGATGCGCAGGCAGATGCCGATATCGCTGCGGGCCGCGGGATTCCGCACGAGCAAGTTCGTGCGTGGGCGCGGAAGCTGGGTACTCCCGACGAAACGCCCATGCCGCGTGAATGGCTCGAGTAATCTGGAGCCCGCAGGCGCTGCGGGATCTTGAATTCATCTACAGCTATATCAGTCAGTTCGATCCTGTCGCAGCGGCAAAGATGGTCGACGCGCTACTTGACGCCGGGGACAGCCTGGAAACGTTTCCAAATCGTGGGCGGCTAGCCACGCACGGACGTAGAGAGCTGCCATCGGTGCCGCCTTATGTGATCCGATATGGCGTCGCGGTTGACAGCGTGACTATCCTCACGGTCAAACACGGTGCGCGCCGCCCTGACTAACTTCGCTTCCCGCGAAACAGCTTCAGCTCTACGCCCCACCACAACAGCGCCCAGCAGGCGCCGAAGGCCCAGCCGGCGAGGACGTCGCTGGGCCAGTGGACGCCGAGATAGACGCGGCTCACGCCGATCAGCGCGACCAGCAGCATCGCGGTGGCGAGCACGAAGCCGCGCATCCGCCAGCCACGGACCAGCGGGAAGACCAGGGTCGCCAAGGTGAGGTAGACGATTGCGCTGTTGGCGGCGTGGCCGCTCGGGAAGCTGTGGGACGCCTCCGCCATCAGCTGCTGGACGATGTCAGGGCGCGAGCGGGCGATAAGCGCCTTGACGAAGGTCACCGCGAGCGCGCCGAGCGTGGTCGCGCCCACGACCAGCAGCGCCGAGCGGAAGCGGCGCTGCAGCGCGAGGAAGCAGGCGGTGATCGTCACCACCATGGTCAGCACCGTCGTGCTGCCGAGTGCAGTCACGTCGCGCACCGCCGAGGGCAGCCAATGCGGTCCTACCGGCTGCTCGGGATGGCCCGGCACGCGCAGCGAAAGGATGATCGCGCGGTCGAGCGCGGCGCCGTCGCCCTCCATGATCTCGTGCCCGAACCAGAACAGGCCGGACAGCAACACCGCCACCGCCGCGAGCGCGACGATCGGCCAGGGGATGCGCCGCGACGAAGCGGCTTCGGGCTTGAGCGTGACGACGGGCTCGGGGGACGGACTTTCCATCCGTTCCCAATGCGGCATGAAAGTTAGAGTTGCACGCGCAGCGTCGCGCGCAGGTCACGGCCGGCGAGCGGCGCATAGTCCTTGAGCACGCTGGTGTGGCGCCGCGCCTCGACGTCGAAGATGTTGTTGGCCGAGAGCAGCAGGCTGGTGTTCGAATCCGCGCCGAACGGCTTCCACGAGATCGAGGCGTTGACCAGGGTGAAGCCGCTGGTCGGCGTCTCGAAATCGGTGATGCGATCCTGCTTGAAGCTATGCTCGACTTCGACGCGGCCGGTGAGCGCGTCGGACTGCGCCTCGAGCCCGCCCATCACCCGGAGCGGCGGGATGCGCGGGACCGGACCCGCGTCGACCAATTCGGCATGGACGAAGTCCGACAGTGCATCGGCGTTGATGGCGAAGCCGCCGATCCGGGCGAGCCGCGCCGAGCCTTCGACTTCGAAGCCGTAATAGCGCGCATCGGCCTGGTTGTATTGGAAGATCGGCAGGCCATCTTCGATCGCGCCGGTCGGCGCGTCGTAAATATAGTCGCTGAACCAATTGTAATAGCCCGCCGCCGACAGGCTCCAGCCGTCGCCGCTGCCCTTCAGCGTGCCCTCGACGCCCCAGGCCTTCTCGGTGGTGAAGTCGGGGTTGCCGATCTCGAACGCCTGGGTGCCGGCATGCGGGCCGTTGGCGAACAATTCCTCCTGGGTCGGCGCGCGCTCGCTGCGCGAGGCGTTGATGCCGAGGCGGAGATGGTCGGCGAGCGCATAGCTGGCGCCGAGCGAGGCCGAGACGCTGTCGAAGCTGCGGTCGAGCAGCGGGTTGCCGATATCGGCGTCGGCCTGCGCGCGCAGGTCGTTATGCTCGTAGCGGAGGGCCGCCTCGGCCTTCAATTTGCCGAAGTCGAGCGACTGGAGCGTGAACGCGCCGTACTGGTTGCTCTCGGTGCGCGGCAGGAACTTCTCGTCGCCGACGATCCGGGTGTTGCGCGTCGAGAATTGCCCGCCGGTCACCCCTTCCCACTCGCCATGCGTCTCCTGGACGAGCTCGAGCCGGCCTTCGAGGCCCCGGCTGAAGAAGGTGGTGCCGACTTCGCCCGTGTCCTCGATCTCGCTGTGGCGGTAATCGGCGGCGGCGAGGCGGAGGCGGATCTGGTGGATGCCGGCGGTCTCGGTGGTCACGTCGCCGCGCACGTCGAAGCGGGTCTGCTTGGCATGGAGCCGCACCGCCTCGGCTTCGACCGAGGGATCGAGCGAATAGCGGATCGGCACGCCGTAGAGGCTGTCATAGCGCGACACCGAGAAGCCGAGGCTGCCGCGATCATCGACGATCGCCGCGCCGCCGGCCACGTCCCAGGTCCGCGCCGCGGTGTTCGGCACGTCGCCCTTCAGCCCGGCGAGCGCCTGGATCTCGGGATCGGCGCTCGCCGCAGCCTGCGCGCGCAATTCGGGCGTGAGGACATAGCCGCCGCTGCGCAGGTCGCCGGTCTTCGAATAGCTGCCATCGGCATGGACGACGAGCTTGCCCGCGACGGGCACGTCGGCCGAGCCCGAGACCGAGCGCTCGTCCGAGGCGCTGCCATAGGTCGCCATGCCGTCGAAATGGAGCGGGCTCTCGGGGAGGCGGCGCGGGATGCGGCTGTCGATGACGTTGACCACGCCGCCGATCGACGAGGGGCTGAACAGAAGTGCGGAGGGGCCGCGGAGGACTTCGATGCGGTCGGCGGTGAGGGGATTGATGATCGCGGCGTGATCGGCCGAGGTGTTCGACACGTCGATGCTGCCGATCCCGTCGATCAGCAGTCGCGCGCGATCGCCGGTGAAGCCGCGCAGCACCGGGCGCGAGGCATTGGGGCCGAACGAGGTCGCCGAGACGCCGGGCTGCCGGGCGAGCGTCTCGCCGATCGTCGGGCGTATCTCGCGGGTCAGCTCCTCGGCGGCGAGCACCGCGGTGCCGCCAAGCACATCGGCAGTGGCGCGGGCGCGGGTGCCGGTGATGACGACTTCCTGGCTGGGCTGGTCGTGCTCCTGCGCGCCATCGGCGGCGGGGGCCGGTGCCGCAGTGTCGGTGTTCGCGACGATCCCGTCATTGGCGTGCGCCGGAAGCGCAATCAGGGTGGCGGAGGCGAGCAGGAAGGTACGCAGCATGGAAGATCCCGAACTAAAGGGTGTGCTGCGCTGCGGTAGCTGCGATGATATATAGTATCAAGAGTTTTTGTCGCGCCGGGCGCACGGCTGGGCGAAGCCCCTCCTTCCATGAGGTGGCAGGCGCACCTGACGGACGGGGCGCCTCCACAAAACTCACGTCTCTTATCGTCATCCCCGCTTTCGCGGGGATGACGAAGATTGAGGTAGGGTGACCTCGCTCCGCGAAGGAGGAGATCAGAAGCGGAAGGTCGCCCAGCTGCCGAGATAGTGCGAATCCTCGAAGCCCGCCTGTTCGAGCAATTCGCCGGTGGCGAAATATTCGTAGCGCGCGACCAGCGAGAGGCGCGGGGTGACCTTCCACGTCGCCTGGAGGTGGATCGTGTCGCCGACATGGCTGCCGTCGAGCTTTTGCGTGCCGGCATAGGCAGTGCCTGCGCCGCGATAGACTGCGTCGGTGCCGTCGACCCGCCAGCTGCGCTGATATTCGAGCGTGACGTCGAGCGCCTTGCTCGGCGAGACCGTCAGGTTGGGTGACGCCTGGAACAGATTGGTCGGGCTCAGCGCGCCCTGGTAGCTATAGGCGACGCTGCCCGCGCTGACCGTCTTGCTGGTGTGAAGCGTGCCGGTGCCGTAGCTGCCGCCGCCGCTGCCATAATCGAAGTGCACGCCGATCTTGGGCGCGAGGCCCTTCTTGTCGAGCTGCAGGGTCTGCGCGGCGAAGACGTTCCAGGCGCTGATGTCGCGCCCGTTGAAGTCGCCGTCCTGGTACGCGACCGTCCAGTCGAGCGTCAGATCGTCATAGCTGCCCCACAGCCGCGCGCCGTAATAATGGCGAAGCTCGCGCGCAGTGACATTGCCCCAGCGGAGCTTCTGGTTGCGCTCGCGCCAGACGAACGGGTCGAGAAACAGCTTGTGAGTCTTGTCGTTGGCAAGGACCACGCCTGCGGTGACGCCCGAGAAGCGGGTGTCATGATCGGACACGTCGTCGCTGATCCCCGACATGCCGAGCTTGACCTGCTCGAAGTCGAACAGGTCGACGCGGACCTTGCTGATCTGCGCCCAGCCGCGCAGGCCGTCCATCGGGGTTCGGATCGTGTTGTTGTCCTTCTGCGAGACCAAGCCCGACGGACCGTCGGTGAATTCCTGGCGGCCGTAGCGCGCGCCGAGGGTGACGCCACCAATCGTTCCGCCGACTTCGCCGAAGAATTGCTGCGCGAACAGATCGTCGCGGAACTTGGCCGAGGGCGCGCCGTAATTGTCGCCCGCCAGCCCGCCATGCGCGAGCTCGCCATAGAAGCGGAACGGGCCGACATGGAGATCGGCGCCGCCGACCAGGCGCAATTTGTCCTCGCGGCGGTCCTCGCCCTGGGCGAGGCCGGGATGCGAGTAATAATCGGCGCGGACGCGGACCTCGCCCGAAAGCGTCAGGTAGATGTCGCCCTTGCCGTCGATCGGGAGATATTTGAGGCGGTCGAGCGGATCGTTGCGCTTCTTGGGATCGCGCATCAGCCGCCAATCCTCGGCCCAGCGCGACAGATTGTAGCCGCCCAGCTTGACGCCGTGGCCATCGGCCTGGCGCGGATAGGCGCGGACCGCGGGGTTGGCGGGGGCGCGCTCGGGCGTCGCTTCGCTGGGCGGAGTCGCAGGCTGCGGCGGCGGCACATCCTGCTTCTTGCCCGGCGTCTCGGACGCGGGATTGTACGATGCGACGACGAGGATCTCGTTCCCGCTCGCCGTCGCTTCGGTCGAGATCGGCGTCAGGGTCTGGGCGGTGGCGGGAAATGCGGTCAGCGCGAGCAGCGAGGTACCGAAGGCAAAGCGAGTACGGGGACGGAGCATGGGTGTTTCCAGCGAGGGACGGCGGGCGCCGCGCCGCGGGTGCGGCGGGCTACCTGGGAGAGAGAAGCGCTCCGTCCCTGGCGGCGCGCGGCGGTGGTTCGGACCGGCTTAGAAGCTGGCCCATTCGGGTTCGGCGCGATTGGTCGCGGCGAAGGAGACGGGGGCCGCGACGGGCGCGGGGCGAGGCGCCGGCGCGCTTGCCTTGGCGGCGGGGCGCTTGGCGGGGGTCGACCCTACGTTGAAGCGCGCCGACTGCTCGGTAAGCGCAGTGACTTCGCCGGCGAGGTTGCGCGCCGCGGCCGAGGTTTGCTCGACCATCGCCGCATTTTGCTGGGTCGACTGGTCCATGACGTTCACGGCGGTGGCGATCTCGCCGATCGTCGAGGATTGCGCACGATTGTCGTTCGCCATGGTCTCGACGAATTCGTGGACCTGCTCGACGCTGCCGGTGATCTCGGCCAATGCGGCATCGACCTTGAGCACTGCGTCGACCGCCGAGCGGATCTCGCTCTGCGTGGTCGAGAGCTGCTCGCGGGCGCGCTTGGCCTCTTCCTCGGCGCGCATCGCGAGCGCGGAGACGAGGTCCGCGACGACCGCGAAACCGCGGCCTGCTTCCCCCGCACGGCCGGCTTCGACGGCGGCGTTCATCGCGAGAACCCGGGTCTGGAAGGCGATCTTGTCGAGACCTTCGATGACGTCGTCGATGCCCTGGGCGCTGCCCGAGACGCGATCCATCGCCGAGGTCGCCTCTTCGGCGGTTGCGCGGCCGGTGCCGACGATGCCGATCGCCTTTTGCGCGCGCTCGACGGTGCGGTCGGCGACGTCGGCGCTCGACTTGAGGCGCGCGTTCATCTGCGACAGCGCCGCCGACGTCTGCTCGAGGCTGGCGGCGTTGCTCTCGGTGCGGCGGGCGAGGTCGTCCGAGGCGGCGGCGATCTCGCTCGATCCGCTCTCGATGCTGTGCGATGCGTCGGCGAGCGCAGCGATCAGCTCGCGCAGATTGGCGAGCGCGGTGTTGAAATTGCCGCTCAGCGCCTGATAGGTGATGGGAACGTTGCCCGAGATCGTGCCGGTAAGGTCGCCTTGGGACAGAGCCTCGAGCTTCTCCGAGAGCAGCGAGACGATCGCATGCTGGTCGGCATCGGCCTGCGCCTTGGCGGCTTCGGCCTCGGCCTTGGCGATGGCGTTGTCGCGGAAGACCTGGAGCGCGCCTGCCATGTTGCCGATCTCGTCGCGGCGGGCGGCGCCGGGGATTTCGGCCTTGGTGTCGCCATCTGCGAGGCTGCGCATCCGCAGCGTGATCTGGCCGAGCGGGCCGGTGATCGAACGGCTGATCACCAGGATCAGGCCGGCGAGGCCGACCAGCACGAACACCACGACCACGCCGAGCTTGAGCGTCGCGTCGTTCACCGCGGCGCGAATCTCTTCGTTGAACACGCCGGTCGCGATCACCCAGCCCCAGGGCTTGAATCCGCGGACATAGGAGATCTTGGGCTTGGCGCCTTTGCCGTCGGGCATCTTGTAATTGTACGAGACGAAGCCGGCGCCGTCGGTCTTCACGCGCTCGATCATCTCGCGATAATGGTGCTTGCCGTCGGCATCGGTATCGTCGGCGACGTTCTTGCCGACCTTCTCCGGCTTGACCGGATGCAGGACCATGTTGAGGTCGTTGTCGAGGATGAAGAAGTAATCGTCCTTGCCGAAGCGCATCGACGTGATCGCGGCCTTGGCGGCGGCCTGCGCCTGTTCGCGCGTCATCCGGCCGGCCTGCTCCTCGGCATAGAAGCGGTCGAACTGGCTGTAGGCGACGTCGAGCGACTGTTTGGTGCGTTCGTTGAAGCTGTCCGACAGCGCGCTGTCGAGCCGGCCGACGGCCAGCGCCAGCACGAGCATCAGCCCGAGCAGCGACGCCCCGCCGATGATCAGGATGCGCTTGCCGATGTTCATGCGCGCGAGGAACGACATCAAATATCTCCGGACTTCGTCCTGAAATTATAGAGCGTTCGACGGGGCGCCCTCGCCGGCTAGGGACATTCCCTTAGGGCAGCCGGCGCGGGCAACGCCTTGGTTTCGCGGCGAACACCGCTGGACAGGGCGCGGCGCAATGCCGATGAAGGGCATGCGCGCGTCTCAGCGCTTGTGCTCGGTTCCGGTGCTTTGGAGGAAGCAGGCGCAGTGCTCGATGAGGACGGACTCCGCGAATTCGTCGGCCGCGTCTTCCTCTGTTCCGCCGAGGTTGCCGAGCTGATCCTGGCGCGGGGCCGGCTGCATGCCTATGCCGGCCAGGCGATCATCGTGCGCCAGGGCGATCCGGCGACGCTGAGCTATCTGCTGGTGGTCGGGCGCGCGCGGGCCTTGCTCTATGCGGCGAGCGGCCAGATGGTGCTGCTCCACGAATATCGCAGCGGGGACATATTCGGCGCGGTCGGCGAGCCCGATGCCGCGGTGCACGAGGCCGATATCGTCGCGATCGAGGAATCGCAGGCGCTCGCGATCCAGGCGGCGCATCTCGCGATGCTCGCCCAGCGGCACGGCTGTATCGGGCTGGCGCTGTCGCGGCTGCTGATCCTGCGACTCCGCCAGGTCAACGAGCGGATGTTCGAGCGTGCGGCCTTGTCCTCGGTAGGGCGGGTCTATTCGGAGTTGCTGCGCCAGGCGCGGCTGCAACCCGGCCTCAGCATCAGCCCGGCCCCGTCGGTCTCGGACCTCGCGCTCATCGTCTCGACCACGCGCGAGACCGCCTCGCGCGCCCTCAACGCCGCGCTGCGCCGCGGCATCCTCCGGCGTGACGGCGACGCGATCACCGTCGTCGCGGCGCACCGGCTCGAGGAACTGATCCTATAGCCGCCGCAGCGCGAACAGCCCGATCGGGGCGGCGCTGCGCACATCGTCGAGCTCGCCGACATATTCGGCGTGGAACGCGGGATCGGCGACCGCCAGCGCCGCGGCGAAATCGTCCGAAACGCATACCGATCGCGGCGGCGCCGAGCGCGCGGCCGCCAGCGCGACCGCGAGCGCGCGACCGATGAGCCTCGGCCCGCCGCCGAACGGATCGGCGACGGTGTCGGCGACGCCGTAATAACCGCCCACCGTCGCGTCGGGCACTGCCGCGGCGAGCGCGGCGGCGCAGGCCGCGGCATCGCCCAGCCGCTCGAAGGCGAGCACCGCCGCCTCGCCGGTGAAGCTCGGTGGAACCGCCGGTGCTGGGCCCTGTGCGAGCATCGCACCGATCGCGGTGAGCGCCGCCGGTTCGGCGCGGACCGCCAGCGCGGCGAGGCAGCGGTGGGTCGCCGGGCTGGCGGCCGGCGCCGGCTCGACCGGCTCGCGCGGCGCGTGCAGGATGTGCTGCCGCGCGTGCGTATCCCCGCTGGCCCAGAGCGCTTGCGAGCGCCCTTCGGGTTCGCCCTCGGCGACGACGAGCAACTGCACCGCTTCGCTGGCGAGCCGGCGCGCATTGATCCGCGCCGCGCCCATCGCGACCTCGTCGGCAAGCCCGATCGCGACGGTGTCGGGGATCATGCCGATCGGCTCGATCGCACGCACCGTCTCGGCGGCGGCGATGACCGCGTCGAAACGCCGCCGCCATTCGGGTCCGAAGGGATCGACCGAGAGCGCCGCGAATGCCGCGGTCCCGCCGGGGATCACCAGATGGAGCTCCGCGCCGCGCGCCAGCAGCGCCTCGGCGACGAGGATATCCGCCCCCGCCGCGAGCGCGCCATAGCCGAAGCCGATCGTCTCGTCGGCGAGCAGCGCGGCGATGCCCTCGGTCAGCGGCGTCGGCCCGGTATGGGCGCGGAACGACATGTGTCCGCCGAAATGCAGCGAGCGCGGCGGCCGCAGCGGCGCCAGCCAGCCGGCGTCCGCTCCTTGCGCGGCGAGGATCAGGCGGAACTGGCGCAGCGTCGAGGCATGGTCCTCCCACGCCTGCGGCGCCGCCGCGACCGCCTCCGCCATCGCGGCCTGCGCCGCGTCGGCGCGGCCGAGCAGCAGCAATGCCTCGGCGCGGGTAGCAGCCTGGTAATAGGGCGTTTCGGGCTCGTCGGGGTTCGCGGCGATGCGGTCGAGCACCCGCCCCGCCAAGTCCGCCGACCGCGCCGCATCGCCCGCGAGCAGCGCCAGCGTGGCGGCGTTGATCAGCGGATAGGTCGCCCCGTTCCGCGCCGCCCGAGCGTAAGCCTCGGCAGCCTCGGCATAGAGGCGCGTCCGGTCGTCTCCCGAGGCCTGCAATGCGCGGTCCTTCAGGAGACGACCCTTGATCGCGAGCGTGGCGGGGTCGTCGCTCACCAGATACCCTTCCCGCTCGAAGACCGCCCATGCGCGATCGAGCGCGCCGGATTGGGCAAGTGCGATTATGTAAGCCAACATCGTTGCGCTACGCCCTCAAGGTTGCAACGGAGTCCCGTCGTTGACGCCGCCGGGATCGAAGATCACCTTCATCACGCCGGTTCCGTCGGCGAACTTGACGTCGAAGAAGATACTGAACTTGAAATTCTGGTGTTCGCCTGCATGAAGATCGTTGCCTTCATGATCCTTTTTCATGTGATTGATGAAAGCAACCGCCGTGCGCTGGTCGCTCTCACCCGGGTGCCGAAGGATGGGCATGGAAATGCGGAAATGGTCGGCATCGAAGAACGACTCGTTCGACGTGCATGCAGGATCCGTCGCGTTGGAGGTAAAGACGATGGCAGGATTTGAGCTGTTCGACGTGTCGAGCAGATGCCAGTTCGCCTCGTCCACGAACAGCACGATCCACGATCGCCGCCGCCAGGTGATGTCCTTGAAGTTGACCTGAGGAAGCGGTTGCGGGTTCTTGTCCTGCCAATCCACGCTGGGTCGGGCATTCAAGGCCAAGCGCTTGATGATGGCTTCGAGGTTCTGGTCGGCAGGCGAATTTTGATCGTTCTTGATGATCGGCCAGTCCGCATGATTTGCTGGATTTGTGGGATCGTCAGGATCTCCGGAAGGCCAGAAGTAATGACTGACCTTTAGCTTGCCGTTAGAGTTAAGTCGGAGATAATAGAAATATATGCAGTGCGGAGCGTTTTGATGATTGGGAAAGCTGGGCTGATTCAATCGCTTGTGATAAACGTTGTGATTGAACCTGCGTGGCCCTTGAAGCAATAACTCTTCGCTTTCGGTTTCGATCTGGTCCGTGATGAAATCTTCGAGCAGTGATTTGATTGCGTCGGTCATTAAAGGCTCCTCGATTCCGGCCCGGATCAAGAATCGACGCGCGACATGCACGACGCCAATTCCGCGAGCCGCGGGTTGTGTTGGTTTCGCAACGTGTCAGCCGCCTCGCTCACCCGCGCCCGTACGGTGGTGCGCGCCAGCGGAGGATCGACACCTGGCGGAAAGCTGAGCAACTCGCACTCGACGATAGTCCGGAGGACCAGCCAGTCGGCATTGTCCGGATCGCGCGCCGTCAATGTTCGCGCTTTTCGATAAGCGGCGGCGAATAGCCCCGACGCTTTATTCCAATTGCCGAGCTTGCTCTCAAGCCGCGCGACCGAGCGCTCGGCGCCGACCAGGGTGTAGAGCCTTTCGCTATCAGCGGGATCCGCTTCGAGCAGGGCCTGGTCGAGCGCATATTGCTGCAGTCGGGCGCCGAGCGAGTCTTGCCATAGCCCGCGATAATAGAAGCTGTCGGCAAGCCACGCATATGCCTGGCTGAGCGCGCTTGTGGCCGCTGCGTCGCCGGGACGGAGACGCCGGGCCCTGGCGAGCCAGACCAAGGCGTCGCGGAACAGCAATTCGGCGCGCCGATAGTCGCGATGCGCCTTAACCTGCAATATCCCGAGATTCTGTGCGCCCCAGCCGCGCTCCATCATGTACGTCGAGTTGCCGGGTTCGATGTCGGTCAGACGTGCGCCAGCGGCGGCATAGCGTTCGTAATGCGCTTTCGCCGCCGGCCAGTCGCGGCGCCGATCGAATATGCTGCCCAGCCAATATTCGCTTTGCGCATGCGTGAAGATGCTTTGGGGATCATCGGGATGGCGCTCGAGGATCGTGGCGGTCCCGGCATGCGCCTCGCGCGCCAATAGCATCGCGCCGTCGAGATCGCCGCGCTTCTCGCTGTCGTCTGCCATCGCGTGGAGAACTCGCGCCCTTCGCTCGATACTTTCGTCGGACAAGGTGACGAGCGCGCGCCTGTCGCCATAATAAGCGATCGCCCGTTGGTTGACCGCATCCATGACGTCCAGCCGTCCGACGCCCTTCAGCCTGGTGCGCAGATCGGTCAGCATGAACTCCACCAGGCCCTCCGCTTGTGCGCGCTGGCGCTCCGCCTCGTGGCGGGCGTTGAGCGCGATGATCGTCAACACTGCCATGGCTAGCATCGCGGCGAGGGCCGTGAGCGTGACGGCGGTCACGCGGCGAATCCGGCGTGCTGCATCGCGCTGGACCAGGGCGTCGAGGCCCACTCCGGCGAGCCCGGCCACCAGCTTGAGGAAGCCCAGCCGCCGCCCGTCGCCCGAGAGGCGCAGATCGGCGGCGAGCGGCTCGATCGGCGACCCGTCCCTCTGCGACCCGCCCAGCGCGGCGGGGAAGCAGTCGGCCGGTTCGCCGTCGAGGATCGCCGCCAGGATCGGCCGGCCGGGGTCGATCTCGCGGAAGGTCTCGATCTCGCGCGTCACCCAGAGCGAGGCGGCCGCGTGTGGCGAGCAGAGGATGACCAGCGCATGCGACGCCGCCAGAGCCGCGCGCACCTTTTGACTCAGATCGCCCGCCGCGGGCAGCTCGTCGCGGTCGCGGAATATCGGGGTGAGCCGGCGCGGGACCGGCCCGTGCTCGCCGATCGTGCCGACCAGCCGGCGCGGGATGCGATAGCCTTCGAGCCTTCGATGGAGCGCCTGCGCCGCCGCGGCGTCGCGGTGGCTATAGCTGATGAATGCGCGGTATCCCCCCTCCGCCATCTCGCCCCCCCCGAGCAGACCGCCGGCAAGGTGCCAGAACGACACCGCACCGACAACGACTCATCGGCGCGCCGAAAGGTCGTGCAAAGTGCCAAGGTGTCGTTCGCTACCGCCGGCGATCTTCGCCATCGCTAGAATAGTGTTTTATCGATTCCAATAAGATAGACCGATATCATTGCAGAACAGACCGGGTAAATCGAAAGAAAGTACCGGGCACTTGCGTCAATGGTCCAAATATGAGACGTTCTTTCTCCAGGGCCGACTCAAAACAAACAATAATTATGCTGTAAGAAAATTCGTTCTGCTGATCAAAATCGATCTTGCGGAAGGATTTAACTTCGTCGGCTTCACGCCTTGACGGAGCGGGTGCGTGCGCCTGTCTTCGGAGGCAATCCGTCGAACGTCTTTCAGCATGCCCGAAGGGCCCGCGGTCGGGCTTTTCGTCAGGATCGTGCATGGGAGGGACGAATGCCATCTGCATTGACCTATCCGGGCGTCTATATCGAGGAAGTCCCGAGCAACGTTCGAACGATCATCGGCGCATCGACGTCGATCGCGGCCTTTGTCGGGCGCGCCCAGCGCGGCCCGGTCAACTTGCCGGTGGTGATCAACAGCTTCGCCGATTTCGAGCGCCAGTTCGGCGGATTGTGGCTGAAGAGCCCGCTGAGCTTCGCGGTGCGCGACTTCTATCTGAACGGCGGCGGCCAGGCGGTGATCGTCCGGCTGTTCGCGCCGAGCTTCGCCGACGAGACGGCACGCGACGCCGCCTTCGACGCGGCGACCGCCGAAGCGCAGACCGCGGCCGACGCCGTGGCCACCGCCGCCACCAATGCGGTGGCAGGCGCCGCGAACGCCAATGACGTGGCGACCGCCGCGCAAGGCGCCGTCGCGGCGGCTTCGGCGCCGGGACCGGCAGCCGCATCGGCAGCCGCGGCCGTCGCCGCAGCGGTGGCGGCGGCAGCGGCGTCGGCGCCCTCCAACAAGGCCGCCGCCGGTACTGCGGCAACCGCCGCGGTCGGACCCGCAGTGAGCGCCGCCGCCGACTCGATCGCCGGCCCGGTATCCGCGACGATCGACGCGGGCGGGCTGAGCCTCGCGGCGGCGGCGCCGGGCAGCTGGGGCGACCGCCTGCGCGTGATTGTCGACCACGACGTGCTCGGCAGCGACACCAGCCTGTTCAATCTCACCGTCCGCGACGGCGCCACGGGCACGGTCGAGCGCTTCATGGCGGTGTCGACCGACCCGGCTAATGCCCGCCGCGCCGATCATATCCTCGAAGGCGATTCGCAGCTGATCCGCGTCGCCGGCACCCTGCCGGCTTCGCGGCCGACCGCGAGCACTGCACCGCAGCCGGGCGAGGATCCCTGGGCCGACAACAGCACGCCGACCAATTATTCGGTCGCCGACGGCAGCGAGGGTTCGGACGGCAATGTGCTGACCGATGACGACTTCACCCCACCCGGATCGGCGGCGAGCAAGACGGGGCTCAATGCGCTCGACAAGGCCGAGGCATTCAACCTGCTGTGCATTCCGCCGCACGAACTGGGCGGCAGCGTCGGCGCCGGGCTGATCGACGCGGCGCTCGCTTATTGCACCCTGCGGCGCGCCGTGATGATCATCGATCCGCCGGCCGACTGGAACGAGAAGGCCGATGCGCTCGCCGGGTTCGAGACCGATGTCGGCAGCGCGAGCGCCAATGGTGTGCTGTATTTCCCGAGGATCCTGCAGCCCAATCCCTTGCGCGAAGGCCGCGAGGAGGCGTTCGTGCCGTGCGGCGCGATCGCCGGCCTCTATGCGCGGATCGATGCGCAGCGCGGCGTGTGGAAGGCGCCCGCCGGGCTCGAGGCGACGCTGGTCAACGCGCCGCGCCTGGCGGTGTCGCTGACCGATCCGGAGAATGGCGAGCTCAACATCAAGGGCATCAATTGCCTGCGCGCCCTGCCCGGCGCGGGGCGCGTCGTCTGGGGCGCGCGGACGCGCCGCGGCGACGACCGGCTCGCCGACCAATGGAAATACGTGCCCGTGCGCCGCACTGCCTTGTTCATCGAGGAGAGTCTCTATCGCGGCACGCAATGGGTGGTGTTCGAGCCGAACGACGAGCCGTTATGGGCGTCGATCCGGCTCAATGTCGGGGCGTTCATGCACGGGCTTTTCCGGCAGGGCGCCTTCCAGGGCGCGACGCCGGCCGAGGCCTATTTCGTGAAATGCGACAAGGACACGACGCCGCAGGCGGACATCGACAAGGGGATCGTGAACATCCTTGTCGGCTTCGCGCCGCTCAAGCCCGCTGAGTTCGTCGTGATCAAGCTTTCGCAGATCACGCATCTCGATATCGCCTGAGGGGAAGCGAAGATGCCGCAATTTGCAGTCAACACCACCCGCCACGATCCCTACAAGAACTTCAAGTTCCGGGTGTCCTGGGACGGGCGCGACGTCGCCGGAATCTCCAAGGTCGGCGCGCTCAAGCGCACCACCGAGGTGGTCGAGCACCGCGAAGGCGGGGATCCCAGCAGCGGGCGCAAGTCGCCCGGGCGCAACAAGTTCGAGGCGATCACGCTCGAGCGCGGGGTCACGCACGACGACGAGTTCGAGCGCTGGGCCAACCGGATCTGGGATTTCAGCTCGGGTCCCGGGATGGAGGCCTCGCTGGCCAATTTCCGCAAGGACATCCTGATCACTCTCTACAACGAGGCGGGGCAGAAGGTGATCGCCTACAAGGTGTTCCGCTGCTGGGTGTCCGAATATCAGGCGCAGGCCGATCTCGACGCCAACGCCAACGCCGTGCTGATCTCGAGTATCAAGCTCGAGAATGAAGGCTGGGAGCGCGACCCCGACGTGGTCGAGCCGTCCGAGCCTGGCTTTTGATCCCTGAGGGTTCCGAACCGCCATGGCGCGTGCGCAAACCCGAGCCAGGGCCGAGGAACTCGATGCCCTGATCGACCTGTGGGAGCGCGGCGACGACCTGTCGCCGCCGCGTCGCGGGCTGCTGCTGCTCGGTGCGGCGCTGCCCGACGCGGCGCCCGCCGATCTGGCCGAGCTGCCGATCGGGCGGCGCGACACCGCGTTGCTCGACTTGGGCGACCGGCTGTTCGGCGCCAGGCTAGAATGCATCGCCGCCTGCTCGGCATGCGGTGAGCGGATCGACGTCGCGTTCGCCAGCGACGGCGTCCGCGCCGAGGCGGCGGCGCCGGGCACCCTCGTTACCGCGCAGGTGGAAGGCGCCAGCTTCCGCGCCCGGCTTCCCAACAGCGCCGACCTGATCGCGATCGAGAGCGAGCCCGATCTCGACCGGGCCGAGCGGCACCTGCTCGCGCGCTGCCTCGTCGATGCCGGGGGCGTGGATCGGCTTTCGGACTCCGCGCGCGCCGCGATCGGCGACGCGATGAGCGCGGCCGATGCGCAGGCCGAGATCGTGCTCGATCTGTCCTGTCCCGGCTGCGCGGCGCAGGCGCAGGTGCCGTTCGACATCGTCTCCTATCTCTGGGTGCGGCTCGATCATTGGGCCAAGGCGATGCTCGCCGCGATCGACGCGATCGCCAGCCGCTATGGGTGGAGCGAGGCGGCGGTGCTCGGCCTGTCGCCGCGCCGGCGGCAATCCTATCTCGACCGCATCGCCGGCGAGGCACGATGAGCCTGCTGCGCCATCTCGTCCGCGCGACGCTCGCGCCCGAGCAGGCGGCCCGGCCGGCGCTGCCGCAGCAATTCGCCAATTGGGGCGGCGAGGGCGGTGGCGCGGATCTCGAATGGGGCGAGGAAGCGGCCGAGCGCCCGGCGAGCCCGCTCGCGCCGCGCACCGAGCCGGCGCCCGACGACGCCCAGGCCACGCCGGAGCCCAGGGCTTCCGCCGGCGCGAAGGCCGCGATGCCGTCGCAGCGCGCGCCGCGGTTGCTTCCCGACGATACCGAAGTCCAGCCGCTTTCACCGCCACATCCGCCGCGCGCGAGTCGGCAGCAGGCGCCGGCGGCGGTGGCAGAACAGGCGCCACCGACGGCCGAACCGAACGTTTCCCGTCCGCGCGCGCGGCGCTCCGCCGAGCCGGAGGCGCCGCCCCAGATGCGTACGGAGCTTCGCGCGCCGGCCCCGCTTCCGGAGCCCAGTGTCGCGCGGCCTACGCAGGCAAGACCGGCGCAGGCCAAGCCGGACGCGCCGATCGCTGAGCCCGCCACGAGCGAACCGCCGCGTGTCATCGCACCGGCACCGCGTCCGGCGACGGCGGACATCGCGGCACCGGAAGCGCCCACTCGTCCGTCCGCTTCCCGCGATGCTTCGCAGCCCGCCCGCACTGCCGCGAAAGTCCCCAGCATCGCAGCGACTCCCGCCATCGCGCAGCCGCCCGCACCCGAGGCGCGTCGCGATCTCCCCCGGCTGGAGCGCCCACGGGTAACCGCGCCGGCCGCGCGTGCGGCGGCGCCCGCACCGCCGCAAGCGCACGAACCGCTGGCCGCGCCCTCGGTTACCCCGGCGCCCGCCGCCGCGCCGATGCTGACGGTACCACAAGTGATCGCCGCCGAGCCCGCCGCGCCGCCGTCGCTCCCCGACGTGCATATCAGCATCGGCCGCGTCGAGGTCCGCGCCGCCGCAGCGCCGCCGCAGCGGCCCGCGTCGCGCACGCCGGCCAAGGCCGAGCCGCTCAGCCTCGATGCCTATCTCAGCCGCCGCAACGGGGCCGCGCGATGAGCAACCATCTCGCCATCGCCACCGTCACCGCCGCGCTGGGCCAGATCGCCCAGGCCGCCGCGGCGAGCGCGGTGCCCGGCGTCCAGCTCCGCTTCGGCCGTCCGCCCGCCGACGACGCGCCGGCGCGCCAGGTCAATATCTTCCTCTATCATCTGATGCCCCATGCCGCGCTGCGCAACGCCGACCTCGCGATGCGCGGGGCGGATGGCGCGCTGGTCAATCGGCCCCGCGCGGCGCTCAGCCTTCATTATCTGGTCACCTTCTACGGCACCGACAGCGACTTAGAGCCCGATCGCATGGCCGCCGCGGTGGCGCGCGACCTCCATGCGCGGCCCGTGCTCACCAGCCAGGTCATCGCGGACGCGATCGCCAGCAACGCGGCGATCCTCGGCGATTCCGATCTCGGCGATTCATTCGAGCGCGTGACGATCACGCCCAGCGCGGACTCGCTCGACGAGATGTCGCGGCTGTGGTCGGTAATGGTGCAGACGCCCTATGCGCTATCGCTGCGCTACGAGGCGTCGGTGGTGCTGATCGACGCCGTCGAGAGCGCCGGGCCGGCGCTGCCGGTGCTCAACCGCGGCCCCGAGGATCGCGGACCCGAGGCGCTGGCCGGCACCGGGCCGGTGATCGAGGGTTTGTGGATCGGCCTCGCCGCCACCGACGATGGCCCGCCGCTGTTCCCGACATTGCGCGCGGCGCATCTCGGGGCGAAGCTGCGCTTCTCGGGATCGGGGCTCGTCGGCGACGCGGTGCGGCTCGAATTTCGTAATCTGAAGCGTGCGATCGGCGCCGATCTGGTGCCGGTGGCGAGCGGGCAGAGCGAGCTCCGCGTCACCCTGCCCGACGGCGCGCCCGACCAGACGCAATGGGCGCCGGGCATCTACGGCGTCACCGCAGTGGTGACGCGCGGCGGCCGCGAGATCCGCTCGCCGGTGTGGCCGATGCCGCTCGGCGCGCGGGTGACCGCGATCGCGCCCAATCCGGTCGCCTCGGGGTCGGGCATGGTGCCGCTCACCGTCACTTGCCGGCCGCAGGTACTGCCCGATCAGGTCGCGATCCTGCTGCTCTCGGGGCAGGAGATCCCTGCGCAGGATCGCGTCGCGGCGGGGGTGACGCTCGACTTCCTCGTCGACAGCGATTCGATCGCCGACGGCGACCTCGCGGTGCTGCGGATCGACGGCGCCGACAGCCAGCCCTTCGTGATCGATCCGGTCAGCGGGCGGCTGGCCTTCGACGACAGCCAGCGGGTGACGGTCGTATGAGCGACGATGTCGACGCCTGGCTGGAGCGCAACAACGCCTATCTCGCGGCGGCACTCGCGCATCTGCGCGAGCTGCTGCGCGCCGCGATCCCCCCTCCGCCGTCGACCGAGAATAGCGACGACGCGCTCACCGGTTTGGCGCCGGTCGGCGTGCCCGGCGCGGTCGAGTGGCCCGGCCTCAATATCTTCCGCCGCCGCTCGCCGGCCAATGCCGTGCCGCAGGTGCTGCTGCTCCCCGCCGCCGAAGGGATCGAGCCGCCGGCCGTGACCGCCGCCGCCGAACGGCTCGCCGAGGCGAGCGCCGGCGATCCGCCCCCCGCGCTGTTGATGCTCGCCGGGCGGCTGGGCCTGTCCGATTTCGAGCGCGACATCCTGCTGCTCTGTCTCGCCGCCGAGCTCGATCCCGGCATCCTCGAATCCTTCGCCACGGCGCAGGGCAGCCAGGGCCGTGCGAATCCCAGCTTCGCGCTGGCGATGACCCTGTTCGATCATGCTGCCTGGGACGCGGTCTCGCCCGAGCGCCCGCTGCGCTATTGGCGGCTGATCGACATCAACCAGCCTGGCGCGACACCGCTGACCGCCGCGGCGCTGCGCATCGACGAGCGCATCGCCAATTTCGCCAAGGGCCTCAACCATCTCGACAGCCGCGTCGCGTCGTTGCTCGAGCCGATGCCGGCCCCCGGCGACGCGGCGCTGGCGCAGTCGCACCAGATCCGTGCCGAGGAGATCGTACGGCTGGCGCGCTCGGTGGTTCCCGCGCGCATTGCCCTGGTCGGGCCCGATCGCGACAGCAAGCGCCGGCTCGCTTCCGCGGCGGCGGCGGCGCTAGGGCTGCCATGCTACCGGCTGCCGGTCGAAGCGATCCCTGCCGGTGCCGAGCTCGACAGCTTCCTGCGGCTATGGACGCGCGAGTCGCTGCTGCTGCCCTTCGCACTGCACGTCGACGCGCACGATTTGCCGAGCGGCGCCGAGCAGGCGCTGCGCCGGCTGGTGCGGCGCGCGGGCGGCCTGGTATTCGTCGACCTGCGCGACGGCATGTCCGGGCTCGAGATCGACGGGCGCGTCGACATCGCCAAGCCCAGCGCCGCCGAACAGCGCGCCGAATGGCAAGCGCAGCTCGCCGACCTGCCCGACGCGGCCGCGGTCGCCGCGCGGCTCGCGAGCCATTTCGACCTCAATCTCGCGGACATCGGCGCCGTGACGCGCGAAGCCCGCGCGGGCGAGGAAAGCGTTGCGATCGGCGACCGCCTGTGGCGCGGCAGTGTCCTCCGCGCGCGCCCGTCGCTGGCACAGCTCGCCCAGCGCATCGAGGTCAAGCCCAGTTGCCGCGACATCGTCCTGCCCGACAGCGAGGTGGCGCTGCTCGACCAGATCGCGGCGCAGGTGCGCGGGCGCGCGACGGTCTATGACGATTGGGGCTTCCGCGACCGGATGAACCGCGGGCTTGGCGTCAGCGCGCTGTTCGCCGGCGACAGCGGCACCGGCAAGACGATGGCGGCCGAGACGCTTGCCGACCGGCTCGGCCTCGATCTCTACCGCGTCGATCTGTCGGCAGTAGTCAGCAAATATATCGGCGAGACCGAGAAGAACCTGCGCGACGTGTTCGACGCGGCCGAGGCGGGCGGCGCGATCCTGTTTTTCGACGAGGCCGACGCGCTGTTCGGCAAGCGCAGCGACGTCAAGGACAGCCACGACCGCTACGCCAATATCGAGATCGACTATCTCCTCCAGCGGATGGAGGCGTTTGCCGGGCTCGCGATCCTCGCCACCAACATGAAGAGCGCGCTCGACACCGCCTTCGTCCGGCGGCTGCGCTTCATCGTCAACTTCCCCTATCCGGGCGCCGCCGAGCGCCGCCGCATCTGGGAAAAGGCTTTTCCGCCGGGCGTACCGCAGCGTGCGGTCGATTTCGACCGATTGGCGCGGCTCGACCTCGCCGGCGGCAATATCCACGGCATTGCGATCAACGCCGCGTTCATGGCCGCCGCGGCGGGCACGTCGGTGACGATGGAGGTGCTGCTCGACGCTTGCCGGATCGAGCTGCGCAAGCTCGACCGCCCGGTCAACGAAGCCGATTTCCGCCGCATCCGCGCAGTGGCGGGAGAGGCGCGATGACGGTGCGTCTCCACATCGAGCGCCTTGTGGTCGACGGGGTGGGTGCGGCCGAGTTGCCGCCGCTCCGCGACGCGCTTGAACGCGAACTCGGCCGCCGGCTCGCCGCCGATGTTTCCGCGCTCGCGCGATTCGGCGGACGGACCGCGCCGCTGCGCCGCGCGCAGGAAGGCCTGCCAGAGGCGGTCTCCGGCGCTGCGCTGGGCAGCGCCGCCGCCAATGCTTTGCATCAGGAGTTGCTGCGATGGGACGATTAGCGACGCTCGAACGGCCGTCCCGGCATGCCGGACCCGCCGCCACCGCCACGGCAACCGGCTGTGCCAAATGCGGTGGCGGCAAATCCGCCGGTGCCTGCCCGGCATGCGAGGCGGAGGAGAATACGCACGCGTTCGCAAGCGGACGCAATCTCAGCAGGGTGCCGCTGCATGCCGGCGCGTCGTCGCAAAGCTATGACGTTGGCGATGGCGGGGACGGGGAGACGAGCACGCTGGCCACCGGGTCGCCGGAAACCGCGACCCAGGCGGTGGATGGCGGGACCGGCGAATATTGCTCCCCGACCGGCAGCTTCACCAACATCCCGAGCGGCACGCTCACCCCGGTCCATGCAGGAGGCAATTTCAACAAGCATTTCCAGATGGAAGCGAGCTTCACCGCGCCGATCCCGTGCACCTGCGGGCTGGGCGTGTACCGCCAATATGTCCGCGGCTATTTCAAGAAGGACGGCACCGCGCTGACCCACCGGCTCCTGCCCGGCACGACGCTCGACCCGACGACGTTCCAGGAGGACGGGACCCCCGCCGGCGACGCTTATGGCCATCGCGAGCGGGCCGCCGTCGGGGGGAATCAATACCTTCCGGACCAGGCCGGCGGATGCACGTTCCAGGGGCGTGACACCCCCGGCTTTCGAAACGTCCAATCGGGGCACACGTACGAGATCAACCTCGACTTCCGCGGCGAGCTTCAGGACACGTCGAGCAGCAGCGTGCTCGCCACCAGCAACTGGTCGGTCGTCGGCACCGCCGCGATCCCCTGATCGGCGCGTTACGGACACCTTCGCACAATGGAACAGGCACTCTCATGGACCTTATCGTAGCCCCCGCGCAGATCGAACTCGCCGATGCCGTGATATCGCTCGAAGTCGAGCGTGCGGCGGGCGGGTGGAGCGTTGTGGTCGTCGTGTCGCGCCCGGCCGACTCGCCGACGCTGTCGACCTCCGCGATTGCCGTGCGCGCCGAGGACGCCAAGGGCGCCGAACTGCCCTCGCGTGCCGAGGCGGAAGGCGCCTTGCCCGAAGCGGGCGGCAGCCTCGGCACTTCAGCGAATGCGCGTTACGTCGTGGGAGGCGAGGCGCCGCCGACCATGATCACGGTGCGCTATGGCGGCGGCGCGGCGCGCTTCACGATCACGAAGCGCGGCCCATGACGCCGGTCCACACCTTTGCCGGACTGCGCCGCGCATGACCGGCCTGACCTCCTCGCCGCGGCTCATCAAGGGCGCGCTGATCGGAGTGGATCTGTTCAATCCGCTCGCGAGCATTGTCGTGTTCCAATACAATCCCGACACGATGACGCGCCGGCTCGAGCCGCGCGGCGCCGGCGCCGGCGGCGACAAGGGCGAGGCGTTTCGTCTGGCGGGACCTCCCAAGGAGACGATCACGCTCTCGGTCGAGATCGACGCCGCCGACCAGCTCGAGTCGAACAACCCGCTCGCGATCGCCACCGGCATCACGCCCACGCTCGCGGCGCTCGAGATGCTCGTCTATCCCAAGACCGCTTTGGTGATCGCCAATTCGGTGCTCGGCGCCGCGGGGATCATCGAGATCCTCCCCACCGACGCGCCGATGACCTTGTTCGTCTGGGGCCCGACGCGGGTGCTGCCGGTCAAGGTGGGTGCGCTCACCATCACCGAGGAAGCTTACGACACTTTGCTCAACCCGATCCGCGCCAAGGTCGAGCTGACGCTCAACGTACTGAGCTATCACGACCTGTCGCTCGGCTCGGCGGGCAATGCGCTCTTCATGGTCCACCACGTCACCAAGGAAGTGCTGGCGATGACCAACATCTTCGCGAGCATCCAGAATGTCGGAGCGGGGCTGAAGCTATGACCGTCACCACCAGCTTCCCGGCGAACAGCCGCTACCAGGGCGCCGAGGTGCTCCGCTACGTCGCCGAGGACGGCACCGAGATCGCCTATCTCGCGCCGCGCGTCGTCCCCGACCCGTCGCGCTTCACCCGGATCGGCGAGCATGTCGTCAACGAGGGCGACCGGCTCGACAATGTCGCGGCGCAGCGGCTGGGCGATGCCGAGCTCGCCTGGCGGATCGCCGACGCCAATCGCGCGATGCGGCCCAATGCGCTGACCGAGACGGTCGGCACGCGGCTGGCGATCACCCTTCCCGAAGCGATGGGAGGACCGCCGGTTGCTTGACGCGGGCTATCTGCTGCTGATGATCGGCCCGCTGGCGGCACCGCTGCCGGCGCCCCTGCCGCTGACCGAGGCGGTCAAGTCGATCTCGGTCAATTCGGGGGGCGCGCGCAGCGGCTTCCAGATCAGCTTTCACACCGGCAAGACCTCGCCGCTCAACCTGGCGATGCTGCCGCTGGGCTTCTTCGATCCGATGATCACCCGGGTGGTGATCACGATGGTCTATCGCGGCATCCCCCAGGTGCTGATGGACGGCGTGGTGACGCGTCAGGAAGTGGCGCCGAGCAACACGCCGGGCGAATCCACGCTGACGCTGACCGGCGAGGATCTGAGCGTTTTGATGGACGTGGTGCAGGTCCGCATGCCCTGGCCCGCGGTGCCCGAGGCGGGACGGGTGGCGACCATCCTCGCCAAATACGCCGCCTTCGGGATCGTGCCGATGGTGATCCCGCCGCTGGTGCCGAGCGTCGACAGCCCGACGAGCCGCTTCGACACCCAGGACGCGACCGACCGCGCCTATCTGACCCAGCTGGCCCAGGCCAATTCCTACGTCTTCTTCGTCGAGCCCGGCCCCGCGCCGCTGACGAGCATCGCCTATTTCGGGCCCGATATCCGCATTCCGGTCCCGCAGCCGGCGCTCAACGTCAACATGGATGCCTTCACCAATGTCGAGAGCCTGAGCTTCAGCCTCGACGGGTTGGCCAAGAAGCAGACGATCCTGCTCACCTACGATCCCGCCACCGGCAAGATACCGATCCCCGTGCCGGTGCCCAATCTCAGCATCACGCATCCGCCGCTCGGGCTGCGCCCGACGCCGCCCGCGCAGATCCTGTTCGAAGGCAGCGCCACACGGCTGACCCCCGATCGCGCCGCCAAGCGCGCTCTGGAGATCATGATGAGCGCGCGCGACGCGATCACCGGCCAGGGTTCGCTCGACGTTGGCGCCTATGGCGGGATCCTGCGCGCGCGAATGCTCGTCGGGGTGCGCGGGGCGGGGCTCACCTATGACGGCATGTATTACGTCAACACGGTTTCCCACACGATCACGCCGGGCAGCTACAAGCAGAGCTTCACGCTGTCGCGCGACGGGCTGATCGCGGCCGGACCGGCGGTGCTGCCATGACCGAGGGGCGCTATTTCGGCAAATATCGCGCGACCGTGTCGCTCAACATCGATCCGGAGCGGCGCGGCCGGATCCAGATGATGGTCCCCGACGTGCTTGGCCCGACCCCGTCGAGCTGGGCGGAAAGCTGCACGCCCTTGTCGGGGCCAACCGGACCCGGGATGGGCATCCACCTCGTCCCGCCGATCGGCGCCGCGGTGTGGGCCGAGTTCGAGCAAGGCGACCTCAATTATCCGATCTGGAGCGGTTGCCGCTGGAGCAGCGCATCGGACCTGCCGACCGATGCCAGCCTCGGCCTGCCGGTCTCGCCGAACATCGTCCTGCAGTCGCTTGGCCAGAACCGGGTGGTCATCGGCGATGCGCCGCCGACCCCAATGACCGGCGGCATCGTGCTGCAAAGCGCTACCGGAGCGATGATCGTGGTCAACGACAGCGGCATCTACATCGACAACGGCAAAGGCGCGTCGATCCAGCTCTTGGGCCTGAGCGTGCTGATCAACAAGTCCGCGCTGGTGGTGACATGAGGGAGGCGCGGCATGCCCGGAATGCTCGTTGAAGCGACCGCCAGCGTCATGTGCAGTCATGGCGGCAAGGCGACGCCGACCGCGGTCAACGCGCGCGTCACGCTGGGCGGGGTGCCGAGCATGACCATCGCCACGACGATGACCATCCAGGGTTGCAGCTTCCCGCCGCCCACCGCGGGCAACGGGCCGTGCGTCACCGGGCAGTGGCTGAGCGGCACCACGCGGGTGCTGTCGAACGGCCAGCCGCTGGTCGTCCAGTCGAGCAGCTCGCTCTGTGCGCCCACCGGCACGCCGCTGATGATCACCGTCCCCCAGGCAAGGGTCATGGCCCAATGAACACCCGCGTCGAGATCGACTTCCCCTTCGCGATCGGCCCAAGTGGGCGCACCGCGACCACCGATGCGGGCGATCACGTCCGCGACATGATCGAGCAATTGCTGTTCACGCGTCCGGGCGAGCGCGTGAACCGGGCCGATTTCGGCGCGGGGGTGATGCACCAGGTGTTCGCCTTCGCCAGCCCCGAGGCGGCGACTGCGCTCGAATTCACCACCCGCGCGGCGCTCCAGCGTTTCCTCGGCGACGTGATCGAAGTGCAGAAGCTCGACGTGACCGCGGTCGACGCGTCGCTCCAGGTCGAGATCCACTACATGATCCGCGCCACCGGCGAGCGCCCCGTCCAGACCTTCGTCGTGGGAGGCCCGGCATGAGCAGCGCACCACTCTACTGCGTCGAGGACGACAAGCGCCGCGCGGCGATCCGCGGCCATGATCTCAACGGAATCGATTCGGTCGAGGTCGATTGCGCGCAGACCACGCTGATCGTGACCTTTCTCGGCCGCGCACCCGAATGGATCCAGCCGGAGAATCTCCGCATCGAGGGCGGCCGGCGCGAACGCGACATCCAGGTGCTCGCCGTGTCGATCGAGCGCGCCGAGGACGAGGGGCTGGACGACCGCATGTTCGTCACGGTCGATCGGCCGGGCGACTTCTCGACCTATCGGCTGGTGATCGTCGCGCGCGACGAGAATGGGCGTGCGATCCCCGGCGCGCCGAGCGATTTCGACACGCGCTACGCTTCGGCGGAATTCAGCTTCAAGGCGGGCTGCCCGCAGGATCAGGACCCCGCGGATTGCGCGCCGTGCCTGCCCGACCCGGCGCCGCCGGTGGCGATCGACTATAGCGCGCGCGATTATCAGAGCTTCCGCCGCCTGATCCTCGACCGGCTCGCGCTGACCCTGCCCGATTGGCAGGAGCGCCACGCCCCCGATATCGGCATCACGTTGGTCGAACTGCTCGCTTATGCCGCCGATGACCTGAGCTATTATCAGGACGCGGTCGCGACCGAATGCTTCCTCGACAGCGCACGGCTGCGTGAATCGGTGCGGCGGCACTGCCGGCTGGTCGACTACCGGCTGCATCAGGGTGCCTCGGCACGGACCTGGGCGGTGTTCGAGCTCGACGGCGCCGACCGAGTCGAAGTCGCGCCGGCCGATCTGATGCTCACCACCGCACTCCCCGGCGCCCACGACCCGATGGTTCGCGCCGAGGACGTCGCCGAGATCGCCTGGCGCGACTATCTCGTGTTCGAGCCGTCGGGCGAGGCGGCGACGCTCGAATTCCGCCGCGCGCGCAATCGCATCCGATTCTACGATTGGGGCGGAAGCGAATGCTGCCTGGTCAAGGGCGCGACCGCGGCGACGCTGGTCGATCCCGGTGCGCCGGAGCCGCCCCCGGCCGAAGAGAGCGGCGGCGACAGCGTACCCGATCAAGGCGGAGGCGCTTTCCCGAGCGATACGCCCGGCGCCCTGGCGCGCGCCGAGAACCGCCCGGAAAAGCAGCCGAGCGCGTCCCCGCAGGACACCGCGGAAGCCACCCCGGGCGAGCGGCCCGACCGCCTCGGGCTCGCGCCCGGCGACGTGCTCGTGCTCGCCGAGGCGATCGGCCCGCGTACCGGCCAGCCCGGCGACGCCGATCCCACCCGCCGCCACGCGGTGCGGCTCACCGCGGTCGAGGAAGGCGTGGATCCGCTGACCGGCCGGCGGATCGTCGAGGTGCAGTGGTGTGCCGAGGATGCTTTGCCCTTCGCCTTCTGCCTCTCCGCGCGCAGCGAGGCGCCGAATTGCGAATGGCTGACGGGGGTCAGCATCGCGTACGGCAATGTCGTCGCGGTCGATCACGGGCGCAGCATCGAGCAGGCACTGCCGCCGGTCGGGGTCGGCCAGGTCGCGGCGGCATGCGACGATCGCTGCACGCCTGCCGAGACCCGCATCCTCGCCAAGCGCTACCGCCCACGGCTCGACCGCCCCGACGTGACCTTCGTCGCGCCGCCGGCCGGCGACGAGTCGCGCTGCGGCAGCTGCGGCGGCACCGCTGCATCGGTGACGGCGATGCCCGATCCGGTCGCCGCGCTTCCCGCAATACGCCTTACCAGCGTCCCGCCCGGCGATACCGAAGAACCCGACCCGGCCGAATTGCGCGGTCTGCGCTATAGCGGCGCACGCACTTCGGCCGGCGCCGCCAGCCTGTGGCGCCCGCGGCCCGACTTGCTCGATTCCGGGCCGCAGGACGCCCATTTCGTCGTCGAGACCGCCGAGGACGGCAGCGCGGGACTGCGCTTCGGCGACGGCGTCTCGGGGCGCATGCCCGAGGCGGGTGAGCGCTTCCTAGCCTTCTACCGCGTCGGCAACGGCCCGGCCGGCAATGTCGGCGCAGGCGCGCTCCAGCACATCGTCTTCCGCAACGCCTTCCCCGAGGGCGTCACCCTGACCGTCACCAACCCGCTTCCCGCGCAGGGCGGCACCCCCCCCGAGCCGATGGCCGACGGCAAGCTGCGCGCGCCGCAGCTGTTCCGCACCCGGCTCGAGCGCGCGGTGGCGGCGGAGGATTATGCCGCGATCGCGATGCGCGACTTCCCGACTTTGGTCCAGCGCGCCGCCGCGGCGCTCCGCGCGACCGGCGTGCGGAGCGAGGTCCAGGTCGCGATCGACTCCTTCGGAACCGCCGATCCGCCGCAATCCTTGCTCGACTGCATCGCCGCGCATCTCGAACGCTATCGCCGCATCGGGCACGACGTGCGCGTGGTCCCCGCGCGCACGGTGCCGATCGACCTCGCATTGCGCGTCTGCGTCGCGCCCGGCCATGTCGCCGAGCAGGTCGGCACCGAATTGCGCGAGGCGCTAGGGCCCCGGCGCGATCGGGCGGGGCGCCTGGGCTTCTTCAATCCCGATTCGCTCAGCTTCGGCGAGGGCGTGATGACCAGCCGCATCCTCGCCGCCGCGCACCGCGTGCCGGGGGTGGCGCACGCCGAAGTCATTCGATTCGAGCGGCTGTTCGAAGGGCCCGACGGCGAGATCGAGGCGGGCATCCTGCCGCTCGGCCCGCTCGAGCTCGCGCGGCTCGATCAGGATCGCGACGCGCCCGAGAACGGGCGGCTGTCGCTGGCGATGGAGACGGGGCGATGAGCGAGACGGGCTGCTCCTGCCAGGCCTGCGCCTCGGGCGCGGGCGCCTGCGGCTGTTGCGACGGCGTCGAGGCAGTCACGCCGCGCGCGGTCGCCAACCGGCCCGGCCTGTCGCGGCTGTCCGCGCGGATCGGCACCTACGCCGATTTCGTCGAGACGATGCACGCGCGGCTGTCGACTCATGCGCTGCACGACGGCACGCGCCCGCTCGCCGCGTTGCGCACGCGCGACTCCGCCGATCCCGCGATCGCCCTGCTCGACGCCTTCGCCGTCGCCGGCGACGTCCTGACCTTCTATCAGGAGCGCATCGCCAACGAAGGCTATCTGCGCACCGCGACGCAGGACCGCTCGGTGCGCGAGCTGGCGCGGCTGATCGGCTACGAGCCCGGTCCGGGCGTGTCGGCGAGCACCTATCTCGCCTTCGCGCTCGACAGCGACCCCGAGACCCCGGTGACGATTCCCGCGGGGACCGGCGCAAAGTCGCTGCCGCGCCAGAACGAATTGCCCCAGGTCTTCGAGACGTCGCGCGATCTCGCCGCGCGCGCGCGCTGGAACCTGCTCGGCGTGCGCACCAGCGAGCCCGAGCGCGGGCAGAGCCGCGACCCCGATAACAACACCACCGACATCTACCTCGCCGGCACCGATTCCGGCCTCAAGCCCGGCGATGCCTTGCTCTTCCAATATGGCGGCGGGACGCCGGAGCCGATGCGGGTGCTCGCAGTCAAGGCGGACACCGCGCTCAAACACACCTGGATCGCAGTAGAACCGTGGGAGCGGGTGTCGTCCAATGCTAGCCAGGCCGCCAGCTTCTCGGAGGCAGACCTCAAAGCACTGCTCGCGCTGCGCGACCAGGCGCCCGGCGGCACCATCGCCGCGGGGATCGTCGACTATATCGATCGCCTCGCAAAGGCCGGCGCCGCCGATCGCGAGGCCGCCTTGCTCGAGCTCCAGAAGGGCATCGTCGATGCGCGCGCGCGGATCGGCGGGCTGCCGCAGCCGGCGCTGCGCGAATGGCTCGACAAGGTCGAGAGCCATGCTCAATCGGTCGCGCTGGCCGGGGGCGAAGCGGGGGGGCTTTCGGTCAATGCTGCCGCGGCGAGCGGTGCTCCGCCGCCGCTACCAGCGAACTCCAGCACGCAATCGTCGGACGATCCCGACGACGATGATTGCGCGCCGCCACGCCCCACATGGATCGAGAAGCTCGCGGTCGCAGCCTCGGTCGCGCCGCGCAGCCCCGAGCGGCTCGCCCGCGACATCGCGACGAACTTCGCCAGGGGCTCCGACGCCGCCTACAAGACGCTGGGCGTCGCGGTGCCCGCGGTCGGCGCGCAGATCGGCGCGGCGCTGTCGGGCACGCGCGTGCGCGAAGGCGATCTCAAGGTCTTCGCCCTGCGGGTCCGTTCCGGCCTGTTCGGCCGCAATTTCCCCAAGCGCACTCGCGTCGACCGGGCGAACAGCGAAGGCGGCGGCACCGAGATCTTCGAGATCGGCGAATGGCCGATCGCCTCGACCGTGAACGATGGTCAGGAACTGTTCCTGCGCGAGGATCCGCATGTCCTCACGCTGGAGTCCCCGCAGGAAGGAATCCTGCCCGACAGCTGGGTCATGGTCGACATGCGCTCGATCCCGATTCCCAAGGACGACTATAAGGACCCCGTCACCGGCTCCAGCGAGAATGGTAGCAATTGGGAACGATGGCTGCTGGCGCCGACGCGTCCGCTGGTGCTCGCCCGAGTGGAGTCGGTCGATCCCAAGATTGCTCGCGCGGATTATGGCGGCATCGGCGACAGCACCGCGATTCACCTCGGCGACGCCGACGCGTGGTTCAAGGTCAGGGACGACTATTACAATTATGTCGGCGATCAGGAGATCATCGACCGCGACTATCAGCTGATCCGCAAGACGACGGTCTATGCCCGGCCGGAGGAGCTCGCACTCGCTCCGCGCCCGCTGGTGCAGGATTTCTGCGTCGAGCCCGAGCCGGGCCAGCCGCTGCCGTGGATCGAGCTCGACGGCACCTATTCGGGGCTGGAGCCGGGCCGCTATGTCGCGGTGAGCGGCGAGCGCGCCGATATCGAGGGCGTCGCCGGCGTGCTGGCCAGCGAAGTCGCGATGATCGCCGAAGTAGTCCACGGTGTGCGCGGCTCCGACGGCGAGCCGATCACGCCGGGTGACCGGGACGCCGCCTTGGGCGACGACGTCCATACCTTCCTGCGCTTCGCCAATTCGCTGTCTTATTGCTATGGCCGCGGCACCGTCGCGCTGCAGGCCAATGTCGTGAAGGCGACGCACGGCGAGACGGTTGCCGAGACACTCGGCAATGGCGACGCCGCCGCCCCCCGCCAGCGTTTCGCGCTCAAGCGCGCGCCGCTCACCTACACGTCGGCGCCCAATGCTACCGGGCTCGCCTCCAGCCTCGACGTGTTCGTCGACGACATACGCTGGCGCCCCGAGGCCAATTTCCTCGCCAACGGACCGCATGAGCGCGTCTATACCGTCCGCAACGATGCCGGCGGCAAGGCCACGGTGATCTTCCCGGACGGCCGTGACGGTGCCCGCCCGCCAACCGGATCGCAGAACATCCGCGCGGTCTATCGCGCCGGGATCGGGCGGCCGGGCAATCTCGGAGCGGGCCGGATCGACCAGCTCGTCGTCCGGCCCTTGGGCGTGAAGGGCGTGATCAACCCAGTCGCCGCGACCGGCGGCGCCGATGCCGAGCCGCGCGAGCGCACGCGCAGGAACGCGCCGGTGTCGACGATGGCGCTCGATCGGCTCGTCTCGATTCGCGATCATGAGGATTTCGCGCGCAGCTTCGCGGGGATCGCCCTCGCCAGCGCGCAGGTCATGGCCGCGGGCAGCCGCCGTGTCGTGCACCTCACCGTCGCGGCAGAGGACGATGCCCCGCTCGATCCGAACGGCGAATTGCTCGACAATCTGCGCGGTGCCTTCCGCCGGCTCGGCGATCCCGATCTGCCGGTGGTGGTGGCACCGCGCGAGCTCAAGCTGCTGATCGTCTCGGCCAAGGTCCGGATCGATCCCGACCGGTTGTGGGAGCCGGTGGCACAGGCGATCCGCGCCAGGCTGCTCGACCTGTTCGGCTTCGAGGCACGCGAGCTCGCGCAGGGCGCGGCGCCGAGCGTGCTGGTCGCGGCGATCCAGTCGGTGCCCGGCGTCGCCTGGATCGATCTCGACACCTTCGGCGGCGTCGCGACGATGGAGGGCCCCGCCGGCAAAAGACTGCCGCGCACCCCCGACGAAATCGCCAAGGGGGTGGCCAAGGCCGTCGCGCAGGGCGTGCAGCGCTGGGTGCCGGCCTATCCCGCGCGCACCGATCCCGCGGGCGCCGGGCTGCTTCCCGCCGAGCTGCTGCTGCTCAGCCCGGAATTGCCCGCCAGCCTCGTCCTCAACCAGATCAAGTAGGAGCACGCGATGCCGAGCCTCACCGTCGAACGCGATCCCCGCCTCGATCGGTTGTGGGAGCTGCTGCCGACGATCCATCGCCGCCGCGACATGGAGGGCAATGGCGCCCTGCGCGCCTTGCTCGAAATCATCGGCGAGCAGGCGCTGCTGATCGAGGACGACATCGCCCAGCGCTATGAGGACTGGTTCATCGAGACCTGCGCCGAATGGGCGATCCCCTATATCGGCGCGCTGGTCGGGGTGACGGTGCCACCGGGCGGCGATCCGCCTTCGCGCCGGACCGTCGCCAATGCGATCGCCAATCGCCGGCGCAAGGGCACGCTGCCGTTGCTCGAGCGGCTGGCGGGCGAGATCGGCGATTGGCCCGCGCGCGCGATCGAATTCGCCGCGGTGAGCGCGCAGAGCCAGTCGCTGCGGCTGCCACAGCATCTGCGCGGCCGCGCGGTCGACTTGCGCGATCCGCCGTCGCTGCTCGCCGATAGCGGCACCTTCGACATGCGCGCGCATTCGACTGCGCTCGGCCCCGTGGGCGGCACGCGCTCCGCCGATGTCGAGCTCTCGGTCTGGCGGCTGCGGGCATTTCCGGTGACCCGCGCGCCCGCCGCGAGCCTCGAGGATATCGGCCCGCACATCTTCGCGTTCAGCCTGCTCGGCAACGATGCGCCGCTGTTCGTCAATCCCGAGGGCGGCGGCACCGGGGCGGCGGCGCTGCCGGTGCGGATCGATCGCGCGCTGTTTGCCGCGCCCGAGCGCGACCCCGCCGGCTTCTCCACCGCGGCGCCCGAGCTCTGGGGAACGCGAATGGTCGACGGTCGCGAAGTGGTGCGCTCGGTCGCGGTGTGGGCGCCCGGCTGGCCGACCGCGAAGAGCCCCGGCACCGAGCCGATTCCGGCCGACAAGGTGATCGTCGCCGATCTCGACGACTGGAACTATCTGCCGCCGCGCGACCATGTCGCGATCGATCCCTTGCGCGGCCGCATCGTCTTCCCGCCGCGCCAATTCCCCCGCAAGCGCGTGACGGTCAGCTACCATTACGGCTTCAGCGCCGAACTGGGCGGCGGCGAATATTATCGCCCGCTGTCGGAGCAGGTCGGCGCGACGCGCTTCCACAGCTATAGCTGGGTGGCATCGGACGTCCCCGAGGACGAAAGCTCGGCGCTGCTCGGGCGCCTGCGCACTGCGGCCGACCGCGCGCTGCAGAAGCGCTTCCGCACCGGCGAGCCTGGCGAATTCGCAGTCGATCTGGCGGTGGCCGACGACCGGCTCGAAGTGAGCTTCGTCGACGCGGCGACGCGCAGGCCGCTGTGGCGCGGCGTGTCGGTGGAACGGCTCCACGACAATCCCGATCCGGCGCGGATCAACGCGCTGGCCGAGCAGGCCGTGGCCGGCTTCCCGCCGCCGCCCGTGATCCGGCGCGTCACCGGCGTCGCGGAATTGCGCGCCGCGCTCGAACCCTGGGGGCCGTCGCTCGACGACGACGGCGCGTTCGCCGCCGCGGCCGACCAGCCCGAGAGCGAAGTCATCGAGATTACCGACAGCGACATCTATCAGCTGCCGATCCGGCTGATGCTCGACACCGGCCGCACGCTCCAGATCCGTGCGGCGCAAGGTGCGCGACCGGTGATCCGCCTCGCCGACTGGCAGGCCGAATCGACCGATTCGATGCAGGTCGGCGGCGCGGCGGGGTCGCGGCTGATCCTCGACGGGTTGCTGATCGCCGGCCGCGGGGTCCAGATCGAAGGCGCGATCACCTCGGTGACGATCCGTCATTCGACGCTCGTGCCCGGCTGGTCGCTGGGCCCCGATTGCGATCCCAAGCGCCCGTCCGAGCCCAGCATCGCGATACTCGACAGCCAGGTATGCCTGACGATCGCGCACAGCATCGTCGGATCGATCCAGGTCAATAACGACGAAGTCGCGACCGATCCGATCAAGCTCCGCGTGACCGACAGCGTGGTCGACGCGACCGGCGCCGACTGCGATTCGCCCGAATGCGAGGCGCTGGGCGCGGCGGGGTCGCGGCTCGCCTTCGCAGATGCGTGCTTCGCGCGCTCGACGGTGATCGGCCGCGTGATGACGCACAGCCTGACCGCCGACGACAGCATCTTCCTCGGCCGGATCACCGTGGCGCGGCGCCAGCTCGGCTGGATGCGCTTCTGCCATGTCGCGCCTGCCTCGCGGACGCCGCGGCGCTTCCATTGCCAGCCCGACCGGGCCGAGGCCGACGCCAGGGCCGAAGCCAATGCGCTGCGCCTCACGCCCGCCGAGACCGAGGCTCGATTGACCTGGACCCGCGCCGCGGTCCGCCCGCGCTTCGACAGCCTGCGCTACGGCAAGCCCGAATATTGCCGCCTCGCCCCGGACTGCCCAGTCGAGATCAGCGCCGGCGCCGAGGACGGTGCCGAGATGGGCGTCTTCCACGATCTGCGCAGCGGGCGCCGCCTGGCGAGCCTGCGCACCGCCGTCGATGATCACATGCCGGCCGGCCTCACCGCCGCCATCCTCCTTGCCGACTGAAAGGGACTGACATGAAGGGCGATTTCTCGCGCGTCAGCTTCAACCCTGAACACGGGTTCACGCGCGTCAACTGGCAACAGGGGCGGATGCAGCTCGATGCCGATGCCAATGAACAGCAGGCGATCAACCTGCACCTCGTGCGAATGCTCGCCGCCGATCTGATCGGGCCGCATGGCGGGCTGCCGGGCAGCTTCGCGGTCGAAGCCGACGAGAAGGGCTATCTCGGCTTCCGCATCCAGCCTGGGCGCTATTATGTCGATGGCTGGCCCGCGCAGAACAATGCGAGCGTCGGCTATCGCGTGTCGGGCGACTTGCCGGTCCAGCCCTGGTACCCCGATCCGCCCGCGCTCGAGCAGGGCCAAGCCTATCTCATCTATCTCGAACTATGGGAGCGCCACCTCTCCGCCGCCGAGTTCGATCGGGCACGCGATCCCCACGAGGCCGACGCGGTGCGCGAAGTCGCGCTCGACGGCCCCGATACCGGCTCGCGCGCGCAACTCGTCTGGCAGGTCAAGGCGCGCACGACGGACAGCTTCAACGAGCCGCCCGAGGGCACCGACGATCCCTGGCCGAATTATCTGGCGCAGCTCGAGCCCGCGATGCGCGGTATGCTCAAGGCCAAGGCGGCCGAGGCGCCCGCGGCCGGCGGCCCGCCCTGCGAAGTCTCGCCGCGCGCGCGCTTCCGCGGCGACAGCGACCAGCTCTACCGCGTCGAGATCCGCCGCGGCGGCTATGCCACGGCCAAGGAGGGCGGCGCGACCTTCGTCTGGTCGCGCGAGAATGGCGCGGTGACCTTCCCGGTCGACACGATCGCCGGCCCCAAGGTCCAGCTCGCCGCCGCCTGGCGCGACGCGCGCTTCGCGATCGCCCCGGGCGACATCGTCGAGGTCGCCGGACCGGCGGAGGCGCTACAGGACACCGATGCGCCTCTGCTGCGCGTCGTCGATTATGATCCCGACACCGCAACGGTTACGCTCGACGCCACGCCTCAGGCGAATACCGACGATCCGCGCCAGCCGGTGCTGCTGCGCCGCTGGGACCATGGCAAGTTGCGCGGCCCTGCGGAAGATCGCCTCAAGCTGGCCGACGACAATGCGCTGCAACTGATCGAGGGCCGCTGGCTTACGCTCGAAGACGGCATCCAGGTGATGTTCGAGGGCGGCGTGGAAACCCCGCGCGACAATATCCCGCCGCGAGTTACGCCCAAGGGGGATGCGCGCAAGCTGCCGGCCAGAGGAGCGGCGGCGCTGGCCGCGACCGACATCGCCACGAAGCGCGAGGCGGCGCAGGAAGGGACTCGCGAGAACGGGTTCGGCAATGTCTATCGCCAGGGCGATTATTGGCAGATCCCGTCGCGGACGGTGCTGTCGGACGTGCTAGGGCCACGCGATGCTGCGGGCAATCCGCTCGCCCGCCCGCCGCACGGCGTCGAGCGGCATTACGCGCCGCTCGCGCTGATCCGCGTCGCAGGCGACGGCTCGGTCACGGTCGAACGCGACCTGCGCCGCGAGTTCCGCCCGCTCACCGGCTGACCCAGCTGGCCCGGTCAGGGATTCAGCTCGATCCATACGGGCGCATGGTCGCTGGTCTTTTCCCAGCCGCGGACATGCGCATCCACCTCGGCGCGCGCCAACCGCCGCGCGGCGGGCGCGTTGAGCAGCAGGTGGTCGATCCGTAGACCGGCGTTGCGCGCATAGGCGTTCCGGAAATAGTCCCAGAAGGTGTAGATCGTCTCGTCGGGATGCGTGGTGCGCAACGCGTCGGTCCAGCCTTGTTCGAGCATCCGGAAATAGGCCGCGCGCACTTCGGGCGCGAACAGGGCGTCGTCGAGCCAGCGCTCGGGCTTGTACACGTCGCGCTCGGTCGGCATCACATTATAGTCCCCGGCGATAACCACCGGCACCTCCATGTCGATCAGCGTCGCGGCATGGTCGATCAGCCGGTCGAACCAGCGGAGCTTATAGTCGAATTTCGGACCCGGCCGCGGATTGCCGTTGGGCAGATACAGCCCGCCGACCAGCACGCCGTTCACGGCCGCCTCGATATAGCGGCTGTGGGTATCGTCGGGATCGCCAGGCAAGCCGCGCCGCGTCTCGACGGGGTCGCAGCCCTTGGCGAGGATCGCGACGCCGTTCCAGCTCTTCTGTCCGTGCCAGATCGCGCCATAGCCCGCGTCGCGGATCGCCTGTTCGGGGAATTTCTCGTCCGGCGCCTTGAGCTCCTGCAGGCACACCACGTCGGGCGCGCTTTCCTCGAGCCAGCGCAGCAACACCGGCAAGCGGCCATTGACTCCGTTCACGTTATACGTCGCTATCCGCACGCGCGCCTCCTTACGCGCGACAAGGCCTGCAAGGGCGAAAGGGTTCCCCAGTTGACCCGCCCGGCACCCGCGCTTAGGGGCGGCAGCGTGGGTCCGTAGCTCAGTCGGTAGAGCAAGCGACTTTTAATCGAGAGGTCATGGGTTCGAATCCCATCGGACCCACCACGCAGAGCCAGCCACTTGTCGGGACAATCTGACCGTGCCCTTCGGGCAACCTTGTGGCGGCTTCGCCCCACATCTCACGCCCAGCGGGGCGTTCTCAGGCTAGTGGCGGAAGACTGGGCCTCGTCGGGCTCGGCTCTCCGCTGAGAGGCGGTCAACGATGCCAGGCAGGATCGAGGTGGTTAGAGGTATCGCTACTTCGGTCACACGATGGGTATAGCAGCGCTGGGCGAGGCTTGAAATCGGAGCGGGCCAAATAGCCGTGCCCGTCACCGGATTCGCGCGAGAGCGAATCGCGTATTTCCCAGGTAGTGATTAGCCGTCGAGCTGGTCACGCCGACCAGCGCTTCCAGGTCGTTCATATGCTGGATCCGCCACTGACGCAGTTCCGTCAGCTGGTCGGTCGCGACCCAGCTTGGTCCAGGTTGTGGAATGGATCGCCCGGTATGCGGCGGGGGAATGGTTTTGCTCACCGAAGAATCGCTCGCGATCCGGCATATTAGGTTTCAGATCCGACGGGTCAGCGATTTAAACTGTACGTTCAATCGCCCGCATCATCTCGCCAGGTCGGTGGCGGGTGGGCTCCCGAACATGCCCTTGTATTCGCGGCTGAACTGCGATGGGCTTTGATAGCCGACCTCGAATGCGACCCGCGCCACGTTAGTGCCGCCGGCAGCAAGCAACTTCTTGGCCTCCATCAGACGCATGTGCCGCTGAAAGGCGAGCGGGCTGTGGCCCGTGACGGCTTTGAAGTGCCGGTGGAAGGACGTGACGCTCATGCCTGCGCGCGCCGCGACGTCGGCGATCACCACGGGCTCCCGGTTGTTCGCGCCCAGCCAGTCCGCGGCGGCCTTGATCTGCCGGACGCGGTCGTTGCGCAGCCCGATCTGGCGGAGCGTGTCGCCCATGGAACTCTGCAGCAGGCGATAGTAGAGTTCGCTCTCGCGGTGTGGCGCCAGCATGGCGACGTCGGCCGGGGCGTTGGCGAGATCCACCAGGCTGACGAACGCCTCGCCGATCACGCCGTCCAAATTGCCCGCGGCAACGGCGCAGGTCCAGCGGTCCTCCCGCTTGGGCATATCGAGCATGACCCGCGTGAGCATGTCGACGTCCAGACGCAGGCTCGCCTCGACATAGGGATGGTCGTGCGACGCGTCGGCGATCTGGTGCGAATAGGGCAGTCCGAAGGACGACGCGACGCATTTGCCCGCCGCCATCTCGAACCGGTTGGCACCCATGGTCAGCACCTTGGTTCCCTGAAGCACGGCGTAGAACATCGGCTCGAACACCGACGAGATCGGCTTCGTCGGGACCCTGCTGGTCCAAACGGTGAGGCGCGGGACCGGCGTCGGCCGGCCAGCCGGCCCCGACTCCGCCGCGAAGTGAGGCGCCAGGACCTCGAGAAGATGGCGGGTAGTGCGGTTCAGGTCTGACATCCTTCCAAAATGGTGGCTTGGCAGGATCAGGCAAGTCTCAGGTACGATCGGGAATGCGGCGTCCGACTTGCGAGCCTATCTCCGCTCCATGTCGGCGACCGCTCAGACGCTTGGCACGGCGGCGATGGTGCCTTGTGAGCCTGCGCGAGATCGCGCGCATCAATGGAAGGATTTGACATGTTCGACCTGAGTGGGAAGCGTGCGCTGGTGACCGGTGGATCGCGCGGTATCGGTGCCGCGATCGCGCTGGTCCTGGCAGAGAACGGGGCGGACGTCGCGTTCACCTATCAGAGCGCGGCCGACAAGGCGCAGTCGGTGGCGAAGTCCATCGAGAGCCTGGGCCGACGGGCCTTTGCGGTGCAGGCCGACAGCGCGGATGCGCATGCCGTCGAGCGCGCGGTCGAGCAGGCGGTGTCCGCGCTGGGAGGCCTCGACATCCTGATCAACAGCGCGGCCATCGGCCTGAATGGTCCGATCACCGACATCGATCTCGACGACTATCAGCGGCTGATGGACATCAATGTGCGGGCGCCGCTCGTGTTCGCCAAGGCATCGATCCCGCATCTGGGCGAAGGTGGACGCATCGTCTCGATCGGTTCGGGTCTCGGCGAGAAGGTCCCCTTCCCGGGGGTGACAGCTTACGCGATGTCGAAGGCCGCACTCACCTCCTTCACGCGCGGACTCTCCCGTGAGCTGGGACCGAGCGGGATCACGGTAAACCTCGTTCAGCCGGGATCGACTGACACCGACGCCAACCCGGCCGATGGGCCTGCCGCGGATTTCCAGCGCGGCCTGACCTCACTCGGGAGGTTCGGCGAACCGCGCGAGGTTGCGAACGCGGTCGCGTTCCTGGCGAGCCCCGCTGCGAGCGTGATCACCGGCGCGGTGTTGAACGTAGACGGTGGCGCGCTCGCGTAACCGGTCCTGGTGGGCAGGCTCCGGCCTGCCCCGGATCGGCGGCGGCGAAGTTGCGGGCGTGCCGGGCGTCGCTGCCACGCGAGGGAAGCTGCGTGGCGTTCCCGCAGACGCGACAGCGCGTAGCACTTCCCGGTGCTATCTGACCTCCCGGCCAGATGCCAAAGCTATTCACCGAATTGGCATCGGCGCTCCACGCGCAGCGCATCCGACGGGAACCTGGAGAACGACGTGGAAAAGATGGGCAGAGATCTGGCCGAAATGCAGCGGGTGCCGTTGGCGCCGTCGCATGTCGAGGCGATCCGCGAAGCTGGGCGGGAGGTCGCCTATCCGAGCGGCAGCGTGCTCGTCCGACCAGGAGATACGGTCGAGAGCTTCGTCTACGTCGAGGAAGGCGAGATCGAGGTCGTCGACGTGTTCACCGGCGCGCGGCTGGTCCCCGCGACGATGGGCCCGAACCAGTTCATGGGCGAGATCTCGCTGCTCTCGGGCGGCTGCTGGTCCATGGCTTTCCGCGCCGCACGCGACACCCGCGTGATCGAGGTGCCACGGGACAGGATGCTCGACCTCATGACGCGGGTGCCGGAGATCTCGGACATCATCATCACGGTCCTGGCCGCCAGGCGCAGGATGCAGCTGGAGCTGGGCGTGGGCTCGCTGGTGCTGATCGGGGAGGAGAGCGACCGCGACGTCCGGCGCATAGCCGAGTTCGCCGGTCGCAATCGCCTCCCGTTCGCGTCCCACGCCCTCGGCAGCCCAGACGCACACGCGATCGCCAAGACCTGCGCCGCGGACCCGCATCGGCCCGCGGTGATCCTGGGGCGGGACGAGGTGCTGACCGATCCCACCCCGGAGAAGGTCGCAAGGCTGGTCGGACTGAACCGCGACCTGGTCGACTGCGACGCCGTCGATGTGCTGATTGTCGGTGGCGGACCCGCCGGGGTTGCCGCCGGCGTCTACGCGGGTGCCGAGGGGCTCAGGGGGCTAGTGGTGGAGGACATCGCGGTTGGGGGTCAGGCGGGCATGTCCAGCAGGATCGAGAACTACCTCGGCTTCCCAACCGGGATCTCGGGCGCCGACCTGGTCTGGCGCGGCGAAGTCCAGGCGATGAAGTTCGGGACGCGGTTCGCGATGCCGCTCCGCGTCATGGCGTGCGAGCGGCTTGCCGACGGCAGCTTCTGCAGCACGTTTCACGACGGGCGGCGGGTGCGTTCGCGCGCGGTGATCATAGCGACGGGGGTCCAGTATCGCCGCCTGTCGATCGACCGCATCGCCGAGTTCGAAGGCTCGGGCATCTATTATTCTGCGACAGAGCACGAGGCGCGCTTCTGCCGGGACTCGGAGGTCATCGTGATCGGGGGCGGCAATTCCGCTGGTCAGGCTGCGATGTTCCTCAGCCGGTTCGCGACGCGCGTCCGCGTGCTGGTCCGCGGAAACTCGCTTGCCGCCTCGATGTCCAGCTATCTGTCGAGCAGGCTGGAAGCGGACCCGGCGATCACGATCGAATACGGTGCGGCGGTGACCGACCTGCATGGCGCAGGCGATCTGGAGGGCGTCACGATCACTCGCGACGGCACGTCCGAGCGCGTGGACACCTGCGCCGTCTTCGTCATGGTCGGCGCCGTGCCGAACACCGGCTGGCTCGCTGGACTAGCGCAACTCGACGCCAAAGGCTTCGTGCTGACGGGCGCCGATGCCGGGGCCGCGTTCCCCTACGAGACATCGTGCCCGGGCGTCTTCGCCGTCGGCGACGTGCGGGCCGGCTCGGTCAAGCGCGTGGCGTCATCGGTCGGGGAAGGTTCAGTCGTCATCTCGCGCGTCTGGAGCCACGTAAACGCCGGGACGTGACCCTCATCGTGGCCACCGAAGGAGATCGAGGAGCAGGAGATGCGGACCAATCCGTGCATCCATGTTCTGCGGCCACATCGGGCGTCAGCGCCACGCCTAGTGCGCAGGGCAGCGGCGCGCCGCGCCCCATGTGAGTTTTCTGTAAGCTTAAGGAGTACATCATGATTGACCGAGGAAGCCAAAAAGCGTGCACCGCCGTGCTGTCGGCCGGTCTGGCAGCGATCCTGGTCGTTTCGGCCGGCCCAGCATCCGCCCAACGGTGGAACTCGAAGGAGCGCGAGGATGCGCGGACCTGCCAGGGGTTTGGCAACAGATACGGCACCCGCGCTTTCAGCGATTGCATGCTGGCGCAGCAGCACAGGCGCGACACCAAGCGGCTGAAGACGATGGAGGAGGCGGCAATGGCATCGCAGATGGCAAGGGACGGTCAGATCATGGCCGAGCGGGCCCGGCGACAGCGGTGCGACCGCAATCCGGATCGCCGTGAGTGCCGGCGGAAGTGACCTAGGCGCGGTCCGTCGAGCGCCCAGTCAACCCCGAGCGTCCGACGAGGCCATCGCATCGGTCTGGCGCCCGCGCAGTCTAGAATGGCGACCGGCCCTCAAGGCATAGTGAAGTGAGCCAGGGTGCAGCGCTTTCAGCGACACCCGCATGCGCCACGCGCAGGCAGGCGGCGAAGCGCTGGTCGCCCTTCGCCTCGATGCTGCCTGCTCCGATCATCAGCCGAAGCGGAAGCCGGAGATCGCCTTGCCTAGGGCATGTCCATGGAAGTCGAACCTTCCGGGCTCGCCTGGCGCGGCACCGGCCGCCGCCATCAACGGCTGCAAGTGATCCTCGTGCGGGTGCACGTCGCGGGCATGAGGCGCGCGGCTCCATCCAATCAGTGCCTAGTCACGGGACGACCCGTCGGTCATCGCGCCCCGCAGCCAGCGTCGAACGCCTCCGAGGCCGGATCGGGTGCGCTGCATGCCGCGGTGGTGAGCCTTCCGCGCTCAGTGCGGAGAGGCGATGAGCCCCGTCAGCGTTGCGGCAAACGCGACACAGTGTCCCGTGCCGCGGCGCTACTGGACCGCAACGGGCGATGCTAGCCGGCACGCAAATCGTCCGGTGGAGCCAGTCGTGAACAATATCCTTGCCGTCAACAGCAGCGTGTCGCGGGACGCATCCGTCAGCCAGGCGCTCGTTGCCTATGCCGTCGACCGCCTGTTGGAACGCGTTCCGGATGCGACCGTGGTGTCGCGCGACCTTTCCCACGGACCGGTTCCGCACCTCACCCCGGCCACCGTGTCCGGCGTGCGCGGGGTCGCTGGCACCAACGACGAGCTCGGCGCCCAGGCACTGTCCGACGAACTTATCGGCGAGATCCGGGAAGCGGACGTCCTCGTCATCGGCGCGCCGATGTATAATTTCAGCATACCCACGTCGCTGCGCGCCTGGTTCGACCACATCCTGCGGCCCCGCGTCACCTTTGCCTACAGTGAGGACGGACCGAAGGGCCTGCTGACTGGCAAGCGCGCGATCGTGATCCAATCGCGGGGCGGCCTCTATTCCGAGGGCCCGGCGAAGGCGATCGATTTCCAGGAACCCTATCTGAACCAGCTGCTGGGTTTCGTCGGCATCACCGACGTGACCTTTGTTCATGCCGAGAAGATCGGCTTCGGACCGGAGGCGCGCGAACTGGCGCTGTCGAGCGCGAGATCGCGCATCGATCAAGTGGTTGCCCGGATCGTCAGCGGCGAGGCGCAGGCACCGGCCAGCGCGCCAGCGGCCGGCGAGGCGACCACGGACTTCGATGCAATCATGCAGGCAAACCTGACCCGGGTGTTCGGTGAGCGGGACCCCTCACGGCGCATCGAGGCGATCCGAGAGATCTACCACGAGGGCGCCGTCCTGCACGAGCCTGATCGCTCATCGAGTGGCCACGAGGCGATCTCCCAGGCCGTCACGGAGTTCCTCGATCACCTGCCGCCGCAATTCGGCTTCAGCGCCATCCGGCCCGCGCTCGGGCACAACGGCATGGGGCGCTTGCAGTGGAGCTCCGGGCCTCAGGGCGGACCGGCTGCCGTGACCGGCCTCGACGTCGCGCACGTCGATGGCGGCCGCATCAGGACGCTCCACGTGTTCCTCGACCAGCAGGGCGCGTGACAATGCCAGGCACCGGCGCTCCGATCCGCATCGGCTACAGCCTCTCGCTCAGTGGGCCGCTCGCCGGCAACAGCCGCTCCGCGCAGCTCGCGCACGACATCTGGGTCGAGGACGTGAACGCCGGGGGTGGGCTGCTCGGACGGCCAGTCGAGCTGGTCCGCCACGACGACGAGGGCGACCCTGCGAAGGTCGCCGCGCTGTACGCCGGACTGCTCGACGACGCGGGCATCGATCTCGTCATTGGCGGCTACGGGACCAATACGAATCTGGCGGCGCTACCCGCGGTGATCTCCCGAGGACGCTTCATGGTCGGCTTGATGGCGCTCGGTGCGAACAACGAACTCCGATATCCGGACTACTTCGCGATGATCCCGACGGGGCCGGACCCCAATGCGTCGCTGACTGCGGGCTTCTTCGAAGTCGCGGCGCGCCAATCCCCCCGGCCGAAGACGGTGGCGCTGCTCTCAGCAGATGCCGTGTTCGCCAGGAATCCTATCCTGGGGGCCAAGGCGAACGCGGCGACGCACGGCTTCGAGGTGGTCCACGAGGCGACCTATCCGCTCACCACGACCGAGTTCGCGCCCTTCCTCGACGACGTGGCGGCAAGCGGCTGCGACCTGTTGTTCCTCTGCTCATACCTTCAGGACACGGTCGACCTGCTGAAGGCGCTGGACCACCATCCGTTCCGCCCCAAAATGGTCGGCGCGGGCATGATCGGACCGCAGAACGCCGATGTTCGGACGACCCTGGGACCGCTCCTCAACGGCGTGGTAAACTACGAATACTGGGTTCCGGCGCCTGCTCTGGCCTTCGATGGCGTCGATCGCATGCTCGCGACCTATGCCTCGCGCGCGGCCGCTAACGGCGTGGATCCGCTCGGCCACTACATGGCACCGCCCGCCTACGCGCAGATGCAGGTAATTGCGCATGCGATCGAGGGCACCGGCGGTCTCGATGACCGCGCCCTCGCGGACTTCACCCGCAGGACGAGCTTTGAGACTGTGATGGGCACGGTTGAGTTCGGCCTGAACGGCGAATGGAAGCGGCCGCGGGTGCTCCAGGTGCAATTCCAGGGAATCGAGGGACACGGGGTCGAGCAGTTCCGGAACGGGAGCAGGCAGGTCGTGGTGTCACCTTCGGAGATGGCATCGGGGGCGTTGATCTACCCGTTCGCGGACGCTCGCCGCACATAGGCAGATTTCTCGACGTCAGGGGTGGAACGGACGCCTTTCCGGCAACGAGGGCGCGGAGGCCTCGCGAAAGGCACGCCCTGCGCAACGCGAACGCGATGTCATATTTCCGCACACTGATCGCCTCGAAAGCGGAAGAGGGATATGTCAGACAATATCAGATTTAGACCGAATGGAGAGCGCGCCTCAGCGATCGAGGCGAAAGCCCTTGTGATGCGCGCGCCTACCCGGGTGCTGGTGATCCTGTTATTCCTCGGGCTTCTGATCCTCCCTGTTGCGATCCCGCTTCGGGTGGTGGTGCTCGCCTGCCTCGCGCTGCTTTGGACGCTGGTGGAGTCGCGGAACTTGGAGCCGCTAGGATTGGGGCGTCGGCGCGTCGCTTCAACCGTGATCTGGGGCGTCGGGCTTGCCGTTGCAGTCACGGCGGCAGGCGAGATCATTCAGCCTCTGATTGACCGGATTTCGGGGATGCGAAGTGATCTCAGCGGCTACGGCGCCCTCGCAGGCAATGCCGAAGCAGCAATCCGGCTTCTCGGCTTCGCCCTGATCAGCGCATCGCTCGGAGAGGAGATCTTGTTTCGCGGCTTCCTGCTGAATCAACTCACCGGCATCCTTGGCACCGGTGATCGGGCACGGTGGATATCGATTGTCGTGAGCGGCGGCATCTTCGGGTTGGCCCACATGATCCAAGGTCTGACCGGTGTTATCAGCACGGGGGTTGTCGGCATGATCTTCGGTTGGGGTTGGTTCCGAAGCGGTCGGAACCTCTGGGCTCTGATATTCGCGCACGCACTGGTGGACACTTATGGTATCACGATGTTGTTCCTCGGCCGCTTAAGCTAATCGACACCGTTGCCGATCTCATGCCGGCTCGGAGTCCGCGGGGTCGGTGTCGCCGCATCGATCAGCCGACCTCTACGCCCTTCCAGAAGGCGATGCGCCCCCTGATGCTTTCCGCCGCCCGCTTTGGATCTGGATAATACCAGGCGGCGTTACGATTCGCCACGTCGTCCACCTCGAGGGTGTAATAGCGCCGTTCCCTTCCAGGGGCAGACCGTGGTCGTGCCGCTCGGGCGTAGCAGCGAGGCATCGACGGCGTCGGCTGGAAAATAGTGGTTGCCCTCCATCATGACGGTGTCGTCGCTTCGGGCGATCAGTCGTCCGTTCCATCGTGCTTCGACCATCTCGTTCTCCATTCAAGGCAAATGGCTGTAGGGTGGAACGGCCGAAGGCAGCGTTGCCAGCGGCACAACCTTCCGCCGCGTGACCTAATCTACGTTTGATGTTCAGGTATCAAAGGTCTCGTCGAGCGGGGTGCCTGCCCGAGTCGTTATCAACGGCGTGTTCAGCAGGACGCGGTGGACCGGGCATTTCTCCGCCACCTCCATCAGTCGCGCCCGTTGATCGGCGCTGAGACGTGTCCCGCGGATCAGCACCGTCTTGCTGAAGACGTCCTGGGATTCAGCGCCACTGGCTGCCGATCGCTTGACGTGCTCAACCACGACCTCGACCTGCTCTAGCGGCCAATCCTTCTGAATGGCGAGCCAACGGACCGTCATTGCCGTGCATTCGGCGAGGGCGGCGGTCAGCAGGTCGAACGGACTGGGGCCGAGGTCGCCGCCGCCGGCTCGGACCGGTTCATCCCCGAACAGGACGTGGTCGCCCATCTCGATGCGGACGGCGAATGGGCTCTCTCCGGTCTCCACCACGGCCACGCGCGTGCGCGGCTCGCCGGTCAAGGCATCACCCGGAGGTAGCTGGCGGCGCCAGGGGGCATGGCTCGCATCACGACAGTGCCGGCGTGCCGGCGGCCGACTCGTTCCATCGGTTAGCGGCGAAGCGTTGCACTTCCGAGCGCAGCTCGAGATCCTCCGGCGTTCCGCCCCCGAAGCCGCCATGCGGCATAGCCTCGAACACGTGCAGCTCGGTGGGGACCTCGGCCTGCCGCAAGGCCCGGTGCAGGCGGGCTGCGTTCGAGAGGAAGAGGTCGCGCGTGCCCGTCTGCAGGAAGACTGGGGGGAGTCCGCGCAGGTCGCCGTATAGCGGTGACAGATGGGGATCGGTCAGATCCGCTCCGTCAGCGTAGAGCAGGTTGCCGCGCATCATGGATCGGGGAAGAACCACGTCCGCCATCTGATTCAGCGCGAAGCTGTCGCCTGATTCGGTGAGGTCGACCTGTGGAGACAGGAGGATCGCGCCCGCTGGCATCGGAAGGCGCTCGCTACGGGACCTAAGGAGCATGGCGAGAGCGAGGTTCCCGCCGGCCGATCGGCCCACCACGACGATGTCGTCGGGGCGATGACGCTGGAGGACGAAGCGATAGCCCGACATGCAGTCGTCGAGCGCCGCCGGATAGGGGTGTTCGGGCGGCGTGCGGTAGTCGATGCCGTAGCAGAGCTCGCCATGCTGGTCGGCCAGGGATCCCGCGCCATGTCGGCAGGCTTCGCCGCCGCCGAACACGAAGCCGCCTCCGTGCAGGTCGATGATCGCGCGCCCCGACGATCGCTCAGGTGACGCGATATGCACGAGACCGTCGCCGACCGTCACCGTTTCTACGCTCGAGCGGATTTCTCCCGACAACCCCTTCAGCGCTGCGGCGTAGCGTGCGTTGGCTGCGGACTTCATGGCCGCCCATGCGTCGAGGTCCGTCGGGTCGGGAAGCTCGTGCAACGCGTTCAAGGGGACGCCATCCTCCCCCACCGCCCGCTCGAGCGCAGCGCGTGCGGAATCTGAGATCGAACTCGGGAAAGGTAGGAGGCGCTGCGGCAGCTGCACGCCCTGGCCTGGATGGTTCATGTCTGCTCCTGCTTGTGCGTGATCGTTCTAATATTCTGTCGATTGCCCCCTCCGCGCGCATCGCTGGCGTCCCGGCAGCGGCGCCTCACGCCGAACGGACAGACGCACTCTGCCTCGCTCGGCATCGAATCCGTGAAGCTGCGCATGGTTCAACTTCGAGGGAATGGACGAAGCGGGTCGAGCATCTTGAGGTCGGAGCTGCGTGCGCCTGCGGACATCCCCACTCCACCGGATGCGATCGCGGCGCGCGACCGCGCAGGCATCTCCTCCGCGATCTCGACTAGGCGCGCTGCGGCGGCGGCCAGGTCCGACCCTGTCGATTGTAGTTGGTTCCGGCTGTCGACGAACGCGCCGAACGTTCGGCCGTAGAGCTCCCGCTGTATGGTCGACATTGTGGACGCCATCCTGGCCGCTGCCGTCACTGACCACGCATATTCGGACGTTTCGATATTGGCGGCGGTGACGACGACCACGTCGACGCCGAAGGGCTGCAGTTCGACGCGGTAGATGTCCGAGAACGTCTCCAGCGCGGAAGCCGCGGCGGCCGCCGATCCCGTGAACGCCAGCGGGCGTCCGGCCTCCCACGCGCTCACCTGCACGATGCGGCCCCTCGCCAATCGGAGAGCGGGGAGGAACGCGTTGGCGACCGAGAGCGCCCCGAACACGCTCACTTCGAACTCGTGCCTGACCAGATCGAGCGGCAGCATCTCGATCGGGCCGGGGGTCGCCAAGCCTGCGATGTTGATCAGGATGTCGAGGCCTGCCGTGCCCAGCGCGTCCGATACGCCTCCGGCCCAGGCTTTCACGTGATCGGCGTTGGTGACGTCGCAGACCGCCAGGCTGACGCGGCCGCCGGATGCGGCCCTGAGCTCTTGGGCCTCGGTGGCGCTTCCCGCCGTGCCGAACACAATGCAACCCGCAGCGGCGAAGGCTAGCGCGACTTCGCGTCCGAGGTCCGCGCCGGCCCCGGTGACCGCGACGGAACGGCAGCGACGGGCGGAGGAGCCTGCGATGGCGCGTCTCCCGCTCAGTTGCGTTCAGCGCTGGAGCGAGCATGTTCCCAGGCACGGACGGCCGGCGCGACGTCGGTGCCAAGAAGCTCGATCGAGCGCTTCATGGCCGCGGTCTCAAGCGAGGCGGTGCTCATCTGGAACGTGACGCGGGCGAGCCCTCCGAGGACGTCGTCGGCACGCCGGATCTTCTCGGCGACTGTCTCGGGACTGCCGATGAGGAAGGCTCCGTCCGGTCCGGCCATCTCGTCGAACTGTCGGCGTGTCGGCGGGGACCAACCGCGCTCGCGCCCGACCTTGCCCGTGAGATGGGCCCATCCGGGGAAGAACGCGTTCCGTGCGGCGGCGTCCGTCTCACCGACGAAGCCCATCGCGTGCACGCCGACCTTGAGCATACTGGGATCGTGCCCCGTTCGCCTTCCCGCCTCGCGATAGAGATCAACGAGGGGGCGGAAGCGTTCGAAGGCGCCGCCGATGATCGCTACCATCAGCGGGAGCCCGAGTAGACCCGCGCGAACGAAGGACTGCGGGGTGCCGCCGGCACCGAGCCAGACTGGGAGGCGCGGCTGGTGCGGCCGGGGGAAGACGCCCTGTCCGGCCAGGGGCGGGCGGAACCGTCCGCGCCAAGTGATGCTGGTCTGCTCTCCGAGCTTCAGGAAGAGTTCGAGCTTTTCGGCGAAGAGGTCGTCGTATTCCGCGGCGTCCAGGCCGAACAGCGGGAAGGCCTCGACAAACGAGCCGCGCCCGACGGTGACCTCGGCGCGGCCCCGGGAGATGAGGTCGAGCGTGGCGAACTCCTGGAACACCCGGACCGGGTCTGCCGCGCTCAGCACTGTCACCGCGCTGGTCAGCCGGATGCGCTCGGTGCGGGCAGCGGCCGCGGCGAGGATGACCGCCGGGGCCGAATCCAGGAACTCGGACCGGTGGTGCTCGCCGATGCCGAAGACGTCTAGCCCGACCCTGTCGGCCACCTCGACCTCCTCGAGGAGATCGGCCATGCGGTCCGTTGCCTCCGGAAGCCTCCCGTCGGAAGGATCGGGCAGGATGGCCGCGAAGCTGTCGATGCCGATCTCCATCTGTGTTCCCTCAACGCATTCGTGTCGGTGATTGTGCCGGCACCCCTAGCCTGCGACGGTGTCGTTCTCGCGCTCGCGCTCCTTGGGGTCGAACATCGCGATGCCGCCCAGGGCTTTTCCGACCGGCACCTCGTCCTGCAGCACGTCCCAGTGCTCCGCCAGCTTTCCGTCCGCGACCCGGAAGATATCGACGACTACCTGCGGAGTGGCCGCCCAGCCGCGGATGCGGCCGTGGATCGCGACGAAGTCTCCCTCCGCCACGATCAGGCCGGGTTCGTAGAAGACCTCCTCCGAAAGCCCCGCCACCAATGACTGCAGCGCGTCCCGCCCCTGCGGGATGCTCGGATTGTGCTGCACGTAGTCGGCGGCGTAGAGCCGCTCCACCGAGGCCGCGTCGCGTCGTTGGAACAGCGAGGTCATCGCATCCAGCACGAGCGCCTTGTTGCGGCGGGGGAGGTCATCGGCGGCAGTATCGGCCCGCCGCGTCACCGTGATCGGTCCGGACATGCGTATGAACTCGCCGCCGGGCAAAGTGGCGTAGGAATGGATCACCGAGCGGTCGAAATCCGGGACGTTTGTGACGGTCGCGCCGTCCTTCTCCTGCCAACTCACGGCGAAGATGCCACTGCCGAGCGGCAGGACCTGGATGTCGACCTCCTCCGTCTTCGCGAACGGTCCTTCTTTGATCTCGAAGCGCAGCTGCGTCGTCGATTTCAGTGTCAGGCTCACACTGAACGCGGGGTAGGTGACGTCCATTTGCTGGCCGACGGGGAAGCGATCGAGCGACACGTTCTTGCTCCTGGGTTCGAGGAATGGACCCCAGCCGCGGGTCGGGGGGAGTGCGGCCGGGGTCGGCGACGGGCGAGCAGGTGATCTCGAGCGATCACCGCCGCCCGCCGAGGTCAGGCGCCGACAGCCGGAGCAGTGGGCACGGGCGTGTTCAGGAGCTGCTGTTCCCAGAGGAACGCGATTCCGCTGCCGACCGCGTGCTCGACGATCACCTCGGTGATCGGCACGGCCGTCTCCATCCGCGCCCAGTCGCGCTGCCACTCGGCGGCGACGGCCAGCCACGTCATCACGTTTGCGCCCGCGCCGATCATCCGCTGGATGGCGACCTGGTGCGCCTCGACCGAGGTGCCGCCGGACGCGTCGGTGACGACCGTCACGTCCCAGCCCTCGCCGAGCGCCTGGATCGCCGGCATGGCCACGCAAACCTCGGTCCACAGGCCAGCCAGGATCAGCTGCTTGCGTCCGGTTGCTTTGACGACGTCCACGACCTTGGGGTCCTCCCAGGTGTTGATGAACGTGCGGTCGATCACCTCCTGATCGGGGAAGACGTTCGTGATCTGAGGGAAGATTACGCCGCCGCGCTCGGCGACGACGCTCGTCAGGATCGTGGGCACGTTGAAGGCCTTGGCCGCCTTGGCGAGGCCGACCGCGTTGTTCACCGCGATCTGCGGATCGTGGCTGTTGAGATTGGCGAGCTGATAGGGCTGGTGGTCGATCAGGACCACCACCGAATCCTCGGGGCGGAGCAGTGAATCGAGGCCGTTGCGGAAAGTCATAGGGTGTCCTCTGCTGTTGTCGTCCGAGCTGTTGCCGAAACAAGCGCCGCTGTCGCGCTGTCGGACGGGACATTGCCATTCCGCTTCCCGTAGCGGTAGCATGCGGAAACGACACGCTGTGTCGCAGTACGAGGAACGCTGATGGACATCGAGGAACTGCAGACCTTCGTCGAGGTTGCCGACGCCGGTGGGGTGACGCCCGCCGCGCGCAGGCTGGGGGTGTCGAAATCGATCGTCAGCCGGCGCCTCGCTCGTCTGGAAAGCGACCTCGGCATCCAGCTGCTGGCGAGGTCGACGCGGGGGGCGGCCCTGACGGAGGCGGGCGCAACTTTCCGGGACTACGCCGCGAAGGTCTTCGCCGAGATCGACATCGCGAGGGAGACGATATTGCCGGCGGGCGAGCTCCGCGGCAGGCTCCGCGTCGCCGCCCCGCTTTCATTCGGTCCCGACCACCTCGCGCCGGTGATCGCGGAGATGGCGCGCCGGCATCCCCAGCTCCATGTGCACACGTGCTACACCGATCGCTTCGTCGATCTGATCTCCGAGGGCTACGATTGCGCCATCCGGATAGGATACCTCCAAGATTCAAACCTGATCGCTCGGCGCGTCGGCCCGATCCACGGCAAGCTCGTCGCGAGCCCTGGCTACATCGAGGCGCACGGGGCGCCGGAGACGCCGGACGAGCTGCTCGAGCACGAGGCGCTGATGCAGGGCACCGAGAGTTGGCAGTTCCTCGACGGAGAACAGACCGTCACCGTCCGGCCGCAGGGGCGTTTCAAAGCGGACAACGGAACCGCTCTCGCCGCCGCGGCCGCGGCTGGCCTCGGGATCGCCTATCTGCCGGACGGGCTCCTCAATGCATATCTGGAGACCGGGCGGCTGGTGCCCATCATGTCGCGCTATCCGCCGCCGACGGCGGGCATCTACGTGATCCGCCCGCCCGCCCAGCAGCCGGTCCGGAAGGTCCGAGTGCTCACCGAGATGCTGATCGAGTGCTTCGACTCCGCGCCCTGATCGCTTGATGCGCAGCTGGGCTCGAGCGCTCTGGCTCTCTCCCTGCGTGCTCTGTTCCCCTGTAAGCGACACACCGTAGCGTTAGGGGCAACTACCGATAAGTCCCAGGCAGACCACCTACGGACCGAGAGGTGATTGCGGCCATGCGTGCAGTGACGATCATTGGCGGCCCTGGCGAGCAACGGTTCGCCATCGGCGAGTTCGACGAGCCTACCCCGGATGTCGGCGAGGTGGTCGTGGCGGTGAAGGCGATCTCGCTCAACAATGGCGAGGTCAGAGGCGCCCTGTCGGCGCCTGCCGGTTACCGGCCGGGCTGGGACTTAGAAGGCCACGTCGAGGCCGCACCGCGCGGCTCCGGCTTCTCCGTGGGCGAGCGGGTCGTCGGCCTCAAGTTCGAGGGAGCGTGGGCCGAGCGCGTCGCCGTGCCGCCCGAATTCCTCGGCTCCCTACCGGACGATGTCGGTTTCGAGGCTGCGTCCGTCTTGCCGGTCGCGGGCATGACCGCGACGCTTGCCCTCTCCAAGAAGCGGCTGGCTCCGGGGAGCCGGGTTCTCGTAACCGCCGCGACGGGCGGTGTCGGGATGCTCGCGATCCAGCTTGCGGCGGCGGCGGGGGCCCAAGTGACCGCGTTCGTGCGACGCGCGGAGGACGCCAGGTCGCTCGAGGGCCTGGGAGCTCAGTTCGTGGCCATCGGCGAGGCGCAGGCCGCGGCGCACGGCCCCTTCGATCTCATTCTCGAAGGCGTCGGTGGCGGCTTGCTCGGCCGCGCGCTCTCATGGCTCTCCTCGGGCGGGGTCTGCGTCCAGTTCGGCGACGCGGGTGGGGACGAGCTGACCACGTTCAATGCCAAGTCCTTCCGCCTCGGTCCCGGAGGAATGTTCGGCGGCACCTCGCTCTACGGTTTCTTCCTCGGCGAGGAGCTCACGCGACCAGGCGGGCCCTCGGCCAGAAAGATACTGACCGGTCTCGCCGACAGCCTGCGCACGGGGCAGCTGCACCCGGCCATCAGCGCGACGGCGTCCTGGCGCGACGTCAACGAGATGTCGCGGTCCCTCCTGTCGAGGCGCTTCAAGGGCAAGGCGGTGCTGCGCATAGACTGAGCCGGGGTCGCGATGGTGCCGCGACAACGAGCGGCACCAGCAGGGCGTCACGGTTCTTGATCAGAAGGAGGTTCTCATGGAGTTTGAGCTGCAGCGCGTCGCCTTTAAGAGCGAAGGGAGGGAGGTGGTCGGCCACCTGCGCATCCCGACGGATGGCGGCGGACGCCGTCCCCTTCCCGCCGTCGTGGTCGTCGGACCTGGCAGCAGCGTTAAGGAGCAGGCCGGCGCGGTCTACGCGGAGAAGTTGGCGCAGAAGGGCTACACGTCCCTCGTCTTCGACCCGTCCTACCAGGGCGAGAGCGCTGGCGAGCCGCGGGATCTGGAGGATCCGTCCGCCCGGATTGAGGACGTTCGGAGCGGGGTCGACTTCCTGATGACGCTGCCCTTCCTCGACGAGGGGGCGATCGGGCTGCTCGGCATATGCGCCGGCGGAGGATATGCCGTCAGCGCGGCGATGATCGAGCGTCGCTTCAAGGCGGTCGGGACGGTGGTGGCCAATGATATCGGCTCGGCTTTCCGACGAATGTCCCAGCAGGCGGGTGGCTTGGATGCCATGCTCGCGGAGGTCGGGAGGCTGCGCACCGCCGCAGCGCGCGGTGGGGAGCAGCGGCGGGTGGCTTGGCTGCCGAGTGCCGAGGAGGCTCGCGCCGCCGGCATCGAAGATCCAAGTTTGCTGAACGCCATCGACTACTATGACGAGCGCGGACGCAGCGACTCCCGAAGCAACCAGCGGCTGTCCATCAGCGACGCGCTCCTCGCCGGCTACGACGCCTTCCACCTCGCCGGTGAGCTGCTCGTGCAGCCACTGCAGGTGATCGTGGGCGGCAGGCTCGGCACCACCTTCTCCTACGAGGGAAGCAAGTCGCTATGGGAGAGGGCGAGAAACCGCAGGGACTTCGTGGTCATAGACGGAGCGGATCACTACGACCTCTACGACCGCCCGGAATATGTGGACCAGGCCGTCGAGAGCCTCGTCGCCCTCTACGACGCGCACCTGAGGACGCCGGCCGGAGGCTAGTGGAACCTCGGCGTGCCAACCGCCAAGCGGAGCCAGCGGCGCTCCAGGGTGCTGACCACCAATCCCATGACAGCGCCGGCGCAAAAGGCAGGGATCGCCATGAAGCGCACCTGCTCCAGCCATGGGACCGGGCTTGCGTCCGGCATGAAGAGCGCCTGATAGGCCATCGTCGCGGCGGTGCCGGCCACTTGACCTAGAATGGCGCCCGCCGCCGCGATGCGCACGCCGCTTCGTAGGCGCCGGGCAATCAGCACTGCCAGCGGGTAGCACATCATGACGGCAGGGAGGATGAGGACGGTTGCACCCACCGTCAGCGCGACGAGCGTGATGACGATCGCGAAGGCCGCTAGTGGGGCCTGATCCGGAAGAACACCGGGTTCAGCCGACATGACCAGGATGAAGGACTCGGCCGCTCCCGCCGCCGCGCAGGCAGCCCCGGATGCCGCCACGACGCCGATAAGGTGGTGGCGAAGCGCTCGACTGGTCCGGCTCGACGAAGGCCGTCGTCTGTCTGGCGCATTGACCAACTCGTTGATCACAGACTGGGAAGCTCGACTGTCTCGCCGACGACGTCAATCGCGACCTTGCCCCGCAATCCTCGGGCGCCGCCCGCCTCGAGCAACTCGTGCGCCTCGCCGATCCGCGCCAGGGGTAGCACGGCGCCGACGACCGGCTTGATCAGCCCGCGCTCCACGAGGTTCGTCAGGGCGTCGAGCTTGCCTCGGTTCTGCCGCGTGAAGACGAAGTGGTAGGCTGCGTTCTTGCTCCATGCCTCGATCAGGTTCTGCGGCTGCGCGATGTCGACGATGCTGACCACGCGGCCGGCATCGGCCAGCACGAGCGGGCTCCGGGTCAGGGCGTCTCCACCCACCGTGTCGAAGACGACGTCCAGTCCCTGGCCTTCGGTCAGGTCGGACACGGCGGATACATAGTCTTCCGCGGTATGGTCGATCACCTCGTCCGCGCCGAGCGCGCGTACGAAATCGTGGTTCGCGCGGCGTGCGGTTGCGAGCACCCGCGCCCCCATCGCCTTGGCGAGCTGTATCGCCACCGATCCCACTCCGCCAGCACCGCCGTGGATGAGGATCGTTTCCTGGACGCCGAGCTGTGCGCGGGTGACGAGCGCCTCCCAAACCGTGCCGCCGACCAGCGTGAGGCTGGCCGCCTCGATGTGCGTGGTGTTGCGGGGCTTGCGTGCCACCAAGTCTACATCCGCTACGTGCTGCTCTGCGTAGGAACCGGGTCCGCCGAAGATCTTCGGGGTGTAGTAGACCTCGTCCCCGACTTCGAACTCGCGCACGTCCGACCCTGTTTCCTCGATCACGCCTGAGACGTCGTGGCCGATGATGGCGGGCAGGGGCACGTAGTCGGAATAGTCGCCGCGCCGGATCTGGTAGTCGAGGGGGTTGATTGCGGTTGCGTGGACGCGCACCCGGACCTGCCTCGGCCCGACGCCTGGCACGGTTACTTCGCGCAGTTCGAAGGCGTCGTATCCGCCGAACGAGTCGAGGACGACGGCCCTCATGGTGTTGGCCATTGATTGGCTCCTTCGCGGACTGACTAATTAGATGGCTGGTTGACCGATGGCGCTGATTCCTCCGGTTACGCTAGACGACCCGCTTGAGGGTCAGTGCGAATTCCGTCGTCTCGACGTTCTTCACGCCGTGCGCGTGGAAGTGCTGGATGTGAGGCCCGTGTTCGTGATGTTTCATGCGGGTCTCGACCGAGGTCCATTCCTCGATGAACACGAAGCGTCCCGGCTCATCGATCCGCTCTAGCAGATCGTAGCGGATGTTGCCGTCCTCGCCTCGCGAGGGCTCGACGAGCACGCTCAGGTCGCGACGCAGCTCGTCCTCCTTGCCCGCCACCGCCTTCAGCGCGACGACCACCACCAGTTCGCTCATGGGTTATTCTCCTTGCGGTTGGGCGGCAACGGCCCCTGCCGTCGCCGCCCGGTCATCGTGTCAGGCCGCGCCGGCTTCCTGGGCCTTCTCGGGATTGAAGCCGTCGGAGCTCTGGAAGACATCCATGAAGCCCGGGACGGTTTTTTCGCGGGCCCAGTCGCGCTGCAGCTCGCAGTAGAGCTGGACGCGGCTGATCAGCTTGCCGCCCGCCTGCTCGATGCGGCGCAGCGCCGCCTCGTGCGCGGCGACCGAGGTGCCGCCGACCGCATCGACGGGCACGTAGACCTCGTAGCCCTCCTGGATCGCGTCGAGCGCGGGGAACGTTAGGCAAGCCTCCGTCCAGAGCGCGGTCATGATGAACTTGCGCCGTCCGAGCGCCTTCACCGCGTCCTTGAAGCCGGTGTCCTCCCAGCTGTTGATGGAGGTGCGATCGTAGGTCGGCAGGTCGCCGATCACGTCCTGCAGCTCCTGGATCGGCGGCTTGTTGCGGCCGGTCTGGACGTTGACGGTCGAGTGGATGATCGGGACCCCGAAGTTCACCGCCGCCTTGGTCGTGCTGACGATGTTGAACACCAGCTCGTCGCGCGGCATCGAACGGATCGACGACACCTGGATCGGCTGGTAGTCGATGATGATGAGGGCCGAGTTCTCCGGGGTGAGGAGGTGGTCCGTATGCGGATTGCGTATCGTCTCGCTTGCCATGCTCGTGGTTCCTTCGTGTTACTGCGCTGGGATGGGCGCGCGGCCCTGGTCGAGCGGACGTGCTAGCGCGCGCCCCGTCCGCAGAAGGAGGGGGTCGGTCCTCGCGGGACTCACCCCTCGATCACGCTGGCACCGTGACGAACCGGCCCCGGTTGAAGTCCTCGGCGGCCTGGCGGATCTCCGCCTCGGTGTTCATCACGAACGGACCGTAGCCCACGATCGGCTCGTCGATCGGCTCGCCGGTCAGGACGAGAAACTGGGCGTCGTCGTCCGCGTGGATGGAGACCGTGCTGCCCTTGCGGTCTAGGAGCAGCATCTGAGCCTCGGTGGCCGCGTGGTCGTCGCCGACCGTGACCCGGCCCGCGAGCACCACGATCATCGAGATGTGTCCTTCCGGCAGCTCGAGTTGGGCTGTCGCGCCTCGCCGCTGCCACACGTCCCAGACATTGATTGGAGTGAAGGTGCGTGCCGGCCCAGTGGTGCCGCGGTAGCCCCCCGCGATCACGCGGACCCTTCCCGCGCCGCCCGGCAGCGGCATCTCGGGGATGTCCGCCTTGAGAATGCCCTGATAGTCGCCCGGCGCCATCTTGTTCCTGGCGGGCAGGTTGACCCAGAGCTGCACCATGCGGAACGGCCCGCCCGTCTTCGCGAAGAAGGGGGAATGATATTCCTCGTGGATGATGCCGCCGCCCGCGGTCATCCACTGCACGTCGCCGGGACCGATGACGCCGCCGTTGCCCGCGGAGTCCCGGTGCTCGACCTCGCCGTCGTAGACGATCGTCACGGTCTCGAACCCGCGATGAGGATGCTTGCCGACGCCACGACGCCGCGTCGTCGGCGCGAACTCGTGCGGCCCGGCGTAGTCGAGCAGGAGGAATGGGCTGATGTGCGCGCCCATCGTGTCGTAGGAGAAGAGCGATCGCACCGGGAAGCCGTCGCCGACCCAGTGCCGCCGCTCGTTCCCGTATCTGCCCAGCACCTTCTTGCGCATCGTGATCCTCCGGCCTCGCGGGATCGCCGCATCGACGGTGGCGGATCTATCGCCGCGACGAATCCTCCGAAAGATTGCCTGCGGAGACGCAGCGTCCTACATGCAGGACGATGCAGGACCTGAATGACCTCTACTATTTCGCGGCGGTCGTGGACCACGGCGGGTTCTCGTCCGCGGGCCGCGCGCTGGGTGTCCAGAAGTCGCGGCTGAGCCGGCGCGTGCTGCTCCTTGAGGAACGGTTGGGCGCCCGCCTCCTCAACCGCTCCTCCCGCCGCTTCTCCGTCACGGACGTCGGGCGGGAGTTCTACGATCGCTGCGTCGCCATGATCATCGAGGCGGAGGCGGCGGAGCAGGTGGTCGCCAAGCTGCAGGCTGAGCCGAGGGGCCTTGTGCGGATGAGCTGTCCCACTGCCCTGCTGTCCTTCCAGTTCGGCGAGCTCGTCGCCCGCTTCATGATGGAGCACCAGGGGATCCAGGTGCAGCTTGAGAGCACAAACCGTCGGGTTGACGTGATCGCCGAAGGGTTCGACCTGGCGATCCGAGTCCGCTTCCCTCCGCTGGAGTCGACCGACCTCGTCATGCGGCGGCTCGACGATAGCTCCCAGTGCCTCGTCGCGTCGCCTTCGCTGGTCGGCGGCAGGACGATCCGTTCGCCCGCAGACCTTACCGCCGTGCCCAGCCTCGATCAGGCACGGCCTCACCGTGAACATGCCTGGGAGCTGCATCACGCGGACGGGCAGGCGGCGGTCGTGCCGCACGTGCCGCGTCTCGTTACGGACGACATGTCCGTCCTGCGGGATGCGGCCGCCGCAGGTGTCGGCGCCGTGCAATTGCCGACGGTGTTCATATGGGATGACGTTAGGACGGGACGCCTCGTCCACGTCCTTCCGAACTGGCGGCCGCGCGCGGGACTCGTGCATGCAGTCTACCCGTCACGCCGCGGCCTGCTCCCATCCGTCCGCGCGCTCGTAGATTTCCTCGCGCGCGAGTGTGCGGTGCAGCGCGCGCAGGCCGATGAGATCCTGCCACCCGCCCCGGAACGACGTGACTGAGGCCCGCAGTTTCGGGTGGCGCTTCCGCCTCAATTAGAGGCTCGGGAGCCTCGACCGGGCACGTGATGGTAGTTGCCTTTCAGTCCGGGACGAAAAGCGCAGCTATTGCGGTTTTCAGCACGCCGGCTTCCACTTGCAGCTGGAACATTTCGGTCGGCAGGGCTCGCTGGACGGCCAGTCCATCCAGGACGGCGAGTATGTAGTTCGCACGAGGTGTGTTGTCGCCGCGCGGCAGGGCACCTTCCTCAATGAGTATCGACAACCAGGACTTCACGCGGTGAGCGGCCTGCCGCCGCATCTCTAGATAGCCCAACCGATGGTCCGGCTTCGCCTGAGGGTCGATAAAGGCCTGGAAGATCTCCGCCCACGCCTTTCGGGCGTCGTCACCGACGCCGAGCGGATTGAGCATTTGCATGCAGCATTCGATGAGGCGTTCGCTCGCTGGCACGGAGCAATCTCGGATTCGCTCGTCTGGCAGCAGCTCTTCGTATAGCGACGAGAAGACCGCATCGAGCAGCTCCCGCTGAGTAGGGAAGTGGTGTCGAAGGGTGCCCATTCCGACGCCCGCTCTCCCGGCAACGGCGCGGACGCTCACGCGCGAGTTCTCGCCTTCGCGGGCGAGCGCCATCGCCGCGGCCAATATCCGTTGCCTGGTCGAGGGCGTCTTAGGGCCTTCCAAGATCATTTCCAGACAAAGTTAGCACAGCGTGCTACGAGGGACTAGCACACTGTGCTAGTCGGTGCTATGGACTGTCGTGAGGATCGGCCATCAGAGGACACGTCGCTGTTTACCTCGAACCGGCTTCGCGTTGCTTCAGCCGCGATCGCGCTTACGGCCGCGGCCGCTTTGATCGCATGCAATCCCGACCCGGCGTCGCGAGCGTCTTCGCGGCCGAGCCCGGTCATGGAGCGACCTACAAAACATTTGCCGCTACTTCGAAGGAGCAACGCGATGGACGAGTTCAAAGTTGGCGACACCGTAAAGATCACCGGTTCCGTGATGCCTGGCAGTGTCGGGACGATCGTTTCGAAGGACGACGAGCGTCAGAAGTATCTGGTGCGCGTTACAGGCGAAATCCAGAACTACTATCCTGCGCAGGAGCTTGAACTTTTCCAACCGTAAGCACCGGGTCGTTCTGGAAGGGATATGTCCCTCAGACCGGAGTTGGCCTGTCGCTTGGCACCGAGATCGCGGCCGCGATACGGCTGTTCCAGATGCATTTTCCGCTTCTCGGTCGCGACGCAATCGACACCACCATCGAGGCCCTTTTGTTGTCTCTCGGAACAACGGTCAGTTGCTCATCTGACCGGCTTCAACCGAGCAATCCCAGCCATATTTCCTGCATGCCGTCTGGCCGCGCCCCGCAGCCAGTCGAGTGCGACGAAGCGATGCCGCGCCGGCTCGCTCTCGCCGCTATCTCTCATGAAGGAAACGACGTTGACGCAGACTATCGGAATCATCGGCTCCGGCCTCGTCGGCAAGGCGGTCGCCCGCCTCGCGACGGCAGCCGGCTACAAAGTGGTCATCAGCAATTCCCGCGGCGCGGACACCATCGAGGACTTGGTTGCGGAGCTCGGTCCGCTTGCGAGCGCCGGTTCCACCGAGGAAGCCATCGCGGCGGGCGACATCGTCACACTCTCGATCCCCATCGCCGCCTCCGAGCAGCTGCCGGCTGGCAAGTTCGCGGGCAAGGTCGTGCTCGACCAGACGAACTATTACCCCGCATTCGGCAGTAACGAAGTCCTCGACAAAGGGGAGCTGACGTCCAGCGAGCTGGTCCAGCGACGTCTGCCGGGGGCTAAGGTCGTCAAGGGCCTTCATAACCTCAGCTGGCTCCACATGAAGGCCAACGCGACGTCCAAAGGCTCGGCGAATCGCACGACGCTGCCGATCGCGGGCGACGACGCCGGCGCGAAGCAGGCGGTGACCGCGTTCTTCGACGATATCGGCTTCGATGCCATCAATGCGGGCTCGCTCGCGGACAGCTGGCGCATCGAACCGAGCACGCCGATCTACTTCTGGGCCTATGCTCCGACGGTAGATCTGCAAGCGACCGGCCCGGAAGCCGAGCGCGCCTACACGCAGCCCGGCACGCCCGTGTCGCGGGAGGATGCCCAGCGCCTCATCGACGAGGCGGAACGCCCGTCGCCGATCGGCGGCACGTTTGAGGGCATGCCGCAGGTCCATGTCGATCTGTTCATGGCGCAGGCGAGCGCCGATACTGTCAAACAGTGATTGTCCCCGGCCGGGCGCTTGCGAAGATGCCCGGCCGACGGAACCCCCGCATCTCAAAATGGGGTGCGGGTTCGAGGAGAAGAACATGCAAGGTGGAAGAAAGCCCGGCCCCGATCATCCGATCACCATCGAGCCGGCGGCCAAGAAGGTCGTCGTGACGCTGGGAGGAGCGACGCTCGCCGAGAGCCGCAACGCGCTGCTGCTCAACGAGGCCAGCCTGCCCCCGGTCTACTATATCCCGCGCGACGAGATCGCGATGGATCAACTGGAGCGCAGCAAGACGAGCACGCACTGCCCGTACAAGGGAGACGCGAGCTATTTCAGCGCCCGGGACGGGGGCGCCAAAGATGTCGCATGGTCATACGAGGATCCGTTCGACCACATGCCGGAAATCAAGGACCACCTCGCGTTCTATCCGGACCGTGTGGACGCGATCGAGGTTTCGGAGGGCTGACAGCGCGGGTCAGGTGGCGCCGGGTGTCGCCGACCTGACCCGCTGCCCGCTAGAGCTTGAAGCCGCCGCTCGCCTCGATCACCTGGCCGGTGATCCACCGGCCTTCTTCGGAGGCGAGGAAGGCGATCACGGCGGCGATGTCCGCCGTCTCGCCGAACCTCCCGAGCGCGGTGTCGGCCTCGATGCTCTTCACGACATCGGCATTCTCGCGGACGGCTGCGTTCATGTCCGTGCGGACCCAGCCCGGTGCGACAGCGTTCACCGTGACGCCGCGCGGTCCCAACTCTATCGCGAGGGCATGGGTGAGGTTGTTGATCGCCGCCTTGGCCATTGAGTAGATCGGCACCATCGGTAGCGGGCGCGATCCCAGCGCGGAGGAAATGTTGATGATGCGCCCCCCGTCGGACAGGCGGCTGACTGCGGCCTGCGTCACGAAGAACGGCGCGCGGGCGTGAACGGCGAACATCGTGTCCCAGCTCTCGGGTGTCGCATCATCGAGCCCGCCCCAGCCCGAATTGCCGGCGTTGTTGACGAGGATGTCTAGCGATCCGCCGCCGCGCTTGGCGAGTTCCTGGTCGAGCGCATCGAACAGCGTCGGGATCGACCCCGCATCGGCGAGGTCCGCGCGCAACGCGAAGGCGTGCCCGCCGGAGCGCTCGATCGCCTGTACCGCATCCTCGGCGCCGTCCATGCTCGCGTTATAGGTGAGCGCTACCGTCGCGCCCTCGCGCGCCAGGCGTTCGGCAATGGCGCGGCCGATGCCACGCGAGCCTCCGGTCACAAGCGCGATCTTCCCTTCGAGAGACTTCGACATAGAATTTCCTTTCGACGATGTGTTGGTTGAGGGCATCTTCAGGCGATGCGGTCACGGATGACGGGGCCGGGATTCGCCTCGACGAGCGTCAGCGCCAATCGGACGAGGTCGGAATCGCCGCCGAATTCATGCTCGGCGATGTGATGAAGGAGGACGCCGAGCTGCTCGATTTGGCGAGCGACGGCGAGCGGACCGGCGTTGACGGGCTGAAACCCGGCGTCTTCGATCAGCCCGCGCGCGATCCTGCCTGCCGCCGCGTCGTCGCCCGCATAGAAGACGCTCGGACGGGCCGCGGCACCCGTCCACGCCGCGCGTTCGAGCACCGGGGCCGCCACTGTGCTGAACGCCTTGACGACGCGCGCTTTGGGCAGGCGCCGCTGCAGGTCCTCGGCGGTCGAGCTGTCGCGCATGAAGTCGCGGTCGTGGAAGTGCTGGAAGTCCGGGGTGACTCCCAGTGGGTTCATCGTCTCGATGACGACCTTGCCGTCGAGCGTGTCGCCGACCGCGTCGACGATTGCGGCGACGCGCGGCCAATAGACCGAGAAGAGGACGATCTCGCCGGCCTCCGCCGCCTCCCGGATCGACGCAAGTCTCGCGCGACCGCCGAGTTCGTCGATTAGCGGCGCCAGTTTGCGGTCCTCGCCGTCCTTGGCGACGATAAGTTCGTGTCCGGCCTCCGTCCATGCCCGGGCGAGCCGGCTGCCGATGTTGCCCGTGTTCAATATGCCGATCTTCACTGTGCTTCCTCATATGTTGGAAGCACGAGATGGAGATGCGGACAGACTTGAATAATCTTTGCAAATCGGAAAGACTGTTGACTATGTCGTCAACAATAGATTTGACCGAGATGCGGACCTTCGTCGCCGTCGTGGCCGATGGGTCCTTCACCGCCGCCGCGCAGCGCCTCGGCACTGACAAGGCGCGGATCAGCCGCACGGTCTCTCGAATGGAAGAGAAGCTGGGCGCCCAGCTCCTGACACGGTCGACCAGACGGCTCAGCGTGACGGAAGTCGGCCGTGACTATTTCGAGCGCGCATCGGGCATCCTTGCGGCCGCCGATGCGGCGACGGCCGCGGTGGCGCAGCGAACCCAGCGGCCGAGAGGCCGCCTGAAGATCACCGCTGGTGCCGAGTTCGGGAGCACGCGTGTGGACGTATGGATCGCCGAGTTCCTGAAGACCGCGCCCGACGTAGTCGTCGAGGCGGAGTACACGAACCGCATCGTCGACATCATCCACGAAGGCGTCGATGTCGCCATCAGGGTCGGCGAACTCGCAGACTCCGATCTTTCGGCACGCAGGCTGGGCGAGGTGGACTATGGTCTCTACGCTTCGCCGGGCTATCTACGTGGAGCGCATCGTCTGGACGAGGTCGCGGACCTGGCCTGTCACGACCTGATCATGCACACGCCGCGTGGTCGGCCTCGTTGGACGTTGGTGAGCGGTGGGCGAACGGAACGCATCGAGCAGATCCCCCGATGCACGCTGAACAACACGCTCGCGGCGGTCAACATGGCGCTCGCCGGATTGGGGATCGCCCAGCTGCCGCGCTACATGGCTGATCCTTGGCTCGAAAATGGCGCGCTCCAGCGCGTTCTGAGCGACTGGGCGCGAACGCCGGCACCGGTCCACGCGGTGTTCGCGTCGAGCCGCTACATGGATCCGAAGGTGCGCGGCTTCGTCGATCTGGCAGTCGAGAGATTCGCTGGGTCGGACAACAAATGGGTGCTCGTTCGCGCCGCAGAGCGCTAGATGCAGCGAATGCCTTGCCCGATTGGCACCGCAATGGGGGCGGTCTCAAGGAACGGTGCCCACCGTTCATCGTGTTGTTAGCAAACGTCCTCGCCGGGCACGGCAGCTCTTGCCGGCAGCAACCTCGAAGTCGTTGCGTCGATCCTGCCAGTCAGCAATCGCCCGCTAGCGGGCGTTCCTCGTTTTCGCCTTCGAACGGCGGGAGATGGGTCGTGATCTGCCTGTCCGCTTTCTCGCAGACGGGGTCACGCAGACCGTGCAAGAACAGCACCGGCAAGCTTAGTCTGCCGAAGTCGCGCGCCTCGCCGGCGTAAGTCAGATTGGCGTCATCGTTCATGTATCATGACATAGGCCCGGCCATCCGACCGGCTACGACATCGCGCGCCAGTCCGGCCAGCGTGGCACGTCGCGCGAAAGACTGTCAGTGTAGCGGCACCGAACAGCCCGCTCCGCTCGCGGTGTCGTCGCGCTGAAAGCTGGTTCATGCTTCAACGCTCGAGCAATCGCTGCGATCAGGCCATTCTTTTGGAAAGGACCGCGGCGACGCTGAATGACCGAGATTGGGGCGCTAGCTGCCGTCAGGGCAACCATGGCGACCGCGATTATTCAAGTTGCCGCAGGGCGATTCGATCGGCTCTTGGTTCGTGACTTCGCGCATCCATGCGGTTGAGGTTGCCACCGTCGGCGAGCCTGCCGGCTGGTGACGCTGACTGCGGTAACCGTGTAAGTTGTTGGTCCAGTCAGGCGGAACGGCAACGCACCCGCGCGCATGAGAGGGCCTCTTACTTGCCCGGGGCTCTCCCGAGCTCAGAGAATAATTAGGCTCGGTCTCACCTGAGCTCGACGAAAATTGCAGATATCCGCCGTGCCCAAGGCCGTGCTTACAGACGCGGGGGGTTGTGCATGGCTCTCCACGTTATCGGACAGCACCTCCGGCGAGGCGGCCGACGTCACCGAACCACGCCCGCCGTTCCAAGCACGTCTTTACGCAACGCCGCCTCGAAGGCGGATCAATGGGTCGCGTATGATTGTCTTTCATCGTCTCGCGGTCATTGACGGTTGTAAAGGTAAGGTTGTCAATCGTCATAAGTAATTGAAATACAGCAATCTATTAGGTCTTGGTAAGGAGATCCCAACACCACTGTCGAGACAACCTGACCGTGCCCGTAGGGCAACCTTAAGGTTGCCTTCGTGTCGCAGCGGGTGCAATCTGCGCCCAGCTCCAGATGCTACAGCCCTGATCGCGCCTGTCGAAGCCGATTCGCAAATCCGCGCCCCGCTCAACCTGGTGGACGATTGTCGCCGCGTGGTCGCGGCATCCGCTTTCTGAGCGGCGATGTCCAACATTGGGCGGTCAGCTGGCGTCCTGCCAACGATGAGCACTTATCCGCTTTGCGCCTCATAAGCAGTCGCGCGGCGCGCTCGTAGCAGCGCCGGTTAGCCGACATTTCGTTCAGCTTGGCCGTATAGCATCTTGTGTTGCGTCGGACAAGATCTTGCAGCCGCGCGGGTTACGCTTGCTATGCCTCAGTATCCTTGACAGAAACAATTCAGAAAAATAGCGTCGACTTCAGGCGGCGTATAGCGGGCCGACGGCACACTCAATTGTGCGTGACTCATCGACCCTACCGCAACATCGCAGCAACAAACCGTGTTATTTCGGCTACATTTTGTCAGAAACGTTTCGTTACAAACGTCGTCAGCTTTACGGCTGATGCTTGGATCTTCATGACCGCCCCTACCGGCTCGTAGGATCGCCCCGGTGGAAGCGACGGCGAGTTGAAACTTCGGATGTCGAACACCGATACCGGAACAAGTGAGGGATGTTCATGAAGCAAACGCAATCTGCACGTCTGTACGGCACGTCGGCCGTCTCTGCGATGGTGCTCGCCAGTTCGTTTTTTGCCGCTCCAGCTCTTGCCCAGGATGCATCAACCCCTGGCCAGACCCAGATCGAAGCGCAAACTGACGAAGCACAGAGCTCGGGCGAGATCGTCGTGACCGGGACTCTGTTCCGCCGAACGGATACGGAGACCGCTTCGCCAGTTACTGTCGTCACTAGCGAGACCCTGAGCCGCGCGGGTACCACCACCATTGCGGACGCGGTTCGGCAAGTGTCGGCCGACGGTGCGGGCTCAATCTCCACCGGTTTTCAGGCTGGTTTCTCGGCAGGCGGATCGGCAGTCTCACTTCGCGGTCTCGGGGTGTCATCGACGCTGATCCTGATCGACGGATTGCGCTCGGCGAATTTCCCGCTCAACGATGACGGTCACAACGCCTATACAGACCTGAACTCAATCCCCTTCAGCATGGTCGAGCGAGTCGAGGTGCTGAAGGACGGTGCATCGTCGACTTACGGTGCCGAGGCGATCGGCGGCGTCGTCAACGTCATTCTGAAAAAGCAAATTACCGGCGTGTCGGCCACTGTCGAAGGAGGCGTAGCCGAAAAGGGGTATGGGGCGCGCTATCGTGGAAACCTCACGGCCGGTTTTGGCGATTATGAGAAAACTGGCTGGAATTTCTTCGTCAACGCCGAGTATCAGCGTGACGGCCGCATCTCGGGGAGAGATGTTGGCTTCCCCTTCAACACCACAGACCTTAGCTCGATCGGGCTTCTGGACCAGAACGCAGACGATAGCTCGGTCACGGGTACCAGCAACAACGGCACCGTCGATGCGGTAGTTGCGCGTACGACCCAGCTGGACTTGAATAATCCGTTCACCGGCGGGCTCGCGCTCACCCCGAACGGCACCTACGTCAACGCGGCAGGGGACACCGTCCCCTATAGCAACTTCACATTGTTGAGCGCGAATTGCCCCAACGGGACGTTCACCGTGACCGGTGGCGCGGCCCGTGGGACCGCGTGCAGCCACAACACCACAAACGAATATAGCCAGGTCCAGCCTCTCCAGGAGCGTTTCTCGTTCTCCGGGCGCCTCAGCATCCGCTTGACCGACAATATCGAAGCCTATGTGCTCGGCAGCTACTCGCACAGCCAGGTCAACATCAACGGGACGCCGTCCTCCATTCGGCAGCGTCAGCCCTACGGCGCCTCGCCGACGGTCGCGTCCAACAATCCCGGCGTCGTGCTGCCTTATTACGTGTGCGCGGCGGGCGTGAACTGTATCACGGCGGCGGACCGTCGCCTGAACCCCAACAACCCCTATGCTACGGTGAATGGCGTGGATGCGGCTACGGCGGCAGCCAACGCTGCTCGCATCTATTACCGGTTCGGTGACATCGCAGCCGGTTCAGAGCGTGGCAACGAAGTGATCCGGGGCGCGATTGGCCTCAACGGCTCGATTGACGACTCCTGGAACTGGCGGGTGGAAGCTGTCGGCGCGCGCGACAATCTGGAGTATAACTCTTTTGGGGTGATCAACATCGCCGGGCTCCAGCAGGCGATCAATACGGGCACCTACAATTTCATCAATCCAAGCTTGAACTCGGATGCCGTGCGCCAGACGATTGCGCCCGACATTCAAGCGCTTTCCCATACGTCGCTTGCGTCACTGGACGCGTCGATCTCGCATGCTTTCTTCCAACTGCCGGGCGGCCCGCTCCAGGTGGCGGTAGGCGGACAGATCCGCCGTGAGACATTGGAAAACAACAGCCTGAACCCGACCCTGTCCAACTACGCCAACACGGCGGCGGCCTTTGGCTCGCACACGGTCTCGGCTGCCTATTTCGAAGTGAGCGCCCCGATCCTGACGCAGCTGGAGATCAGCGCATCCGGGCGATACGACCACTATTCGGAAGGTTTCAGCCACTTCTCCCCGAAGATCGGTGCCAAGTTCACACCGATCAAGCAATTGGCGGTTCGAGGAACCTATTCCGAAGGGTTCCGCGCGCCCACGTTCGCGGAGAGCAACCCGCGCTCTAGCTTCCCCGGCTTTGTGACGTTCACGCCGCCGGCCAGCTTCCAGAACGCCCATGGCGGTCTCGTGAGCGCCGGAAACACCAATCCCTATGCGCAGGCATATAGCGTTGGGGGCGGCTTCTCGGGCAACCCCAACCTGAAGCCAGAGACGTCGCGTAGTTTCACTGGCGGTCTGGTGTTCGAACCAACTCGCGCGCTCAGCTTCACCGTCGACTATTATAACATCAAGAAGAGCGATGTGATCGTTGCGGGCCCGGATCTCGGTGCCGCTCGCGCAGCGTACTTCGCAGGCCAGCCGCTGCCTGAGGGTTATACCGTCGGTGCCGTGGATGCGATCGACCCACTCTACCCGACGGCTCTTCCGCGCGTGTTGATCATCAACGCGCCCTACGTAAACGCAGGGTACTTCAAGACGGAAGGCCTGGATTTCTCGGCCAACGCGAACTTCGAGATCACCGATGGTGTCCGCTTCATCAGCCGGGTGGACGTCAACAAGATCCTCAAGTTCAACGTAGACTTCGGAGATGGCGTGGCCCGCAAATATGTTGGCACGCTTGGGCCTTACGAACTTTCGTCGGGGGCGGGCACGCCGGAATGGCGCGGCAATTGGCAGAACACGCTTGAGATCGGCGACTTTTCACTCTCCGCTACCACTTACTACGTGTCTCGTATCAAGTCGGTAGCCGCCGACGAGGTTGACCCTGACGCGAGCGGCAACATCGATCTCTCGTGTGACCAGAACCTGTATGGGACCGGTGACGACGCGTGCTACATCAAGCGGTTCATCTATGCCGATCTGAATATGGCTTATCATGTGAATGACAACTTCACGTTCTTCGCGAACGTGGGCAACTTCACGAATGAACGCGCACCCATCGCTCCCGCGTCCTACTCCGGGATCAACTACCTACCGACGTGGCATTATGCCGGCGTGGTCGGGCGCACCTTCCGGGCGGGAGCTTCTTTCCGGTTCTGAATGAACTTTGGTGCCGGCGCGGTTCCGAGTGGTTCCGCGCCCGCTTCAACTTCCACGTTGCCCGAGGAAGCTGCTAATATCTTCGCTGAAGCCTAAACGGTTTAAACACTGTTTAGGTGAGTCACAATAGTAGATGAGCTCTTTCCAATGGGGATTGATAACCTAAAATAGGTCCGCGAATACCTCGCTGGTTTCCCGTTCGCCGTCCTATCACTCGGCCGCACGCCACAACTGAGGGTGCGGCCGCTTTTTTTTCCATTGCACGCCTCTGGATTCCAGTAGCGTCTGTCAGCGCTGACTGGCCAGACTTCAGCTCCGATCACGCGGCGTTCCTGTAGGGGTTTACGAATGCTGCGCCGGCGGATCCACGGTTCATCCCCACACCTGCAGTCAGAGAAGGTGGCGGCGGCGACGGTGTGTCGCGGACCTGGTTCACGCCGGCGCGGAAGTAGAGTTGTGGGAGCGCTGGAGGCGAGGGCAGCGCAGCGCGGACGACCGCTTCGTCGGCAGCTGAATTCAAAGCAGTCAGTCTGCTACCGGCCCATTAACCGCCAGTCCGCCTCCGGCCCGAGAGCCGTCATTCGCAGACCTTCTCGCCCTTTGAAGCGAGGCGATACGCAGTGGCCAGAAGTGAGCGCGGCTCACCCGAAATCGAGGCGGTACTCCCGCTGAACGCCTATGGCGGCCAGGAAAGGCTGATCGTGGCTTACGAGCAGCAAGGCGCCGTCAAACCCCAGCAGCGCCTGCTCCAGCACCTCTAGCGATGCGATGTCGAGATGATTGGTCGGCTCGTCGAGGATCAGCAGCCACGGCGGGATTTCGCCTGACAAGGTTGCGGCCAATCCGGCGCGCAATCGCTCCCCGCCGGAAAGCGTCCCAACCATGCGCTCGGCATCGCGATTGCGAAATGCGAAGCGGGCGCAGGTGGCGCGTACCGCCTCTTCATTCAGGGCGGGATGAAGACGGCGCAGATTTTCTAGAATCGTCGCAGCGGGATCGAGCAGGGCGACATGCTGGTCGAGCGCGACGATGCGATCCGCCACGCGCTTGACCGTTCCGCTCTCCGGAGACAATCGACCGGCGGCAGCCTCGATCAGCGTCGTCTTGCCTGCCCCATTCGGCCCCGCAAGCGAAACCCGTTCGGGTCCGCGGATCGACAGCGTCCAAGGCCCGAGCCGACGCTCGCCGACGCGCACCGTTACGTCACGAAGCGCAAGCACTTCCGCGTCGAAGGCCATCTGGCTCGGTGGCAGCGTGATGGTAAGCGGGGTGATCACCTCGACCTTTCCGCGCGCTTCCCGCAGCCGGTCCGTCGCCTCGTCTAGTTTGCGGGCGGCGATATGGCGCGATTGTCCGCCGCTATTCTCCGCCCGCTCGGCCTGCGCGCCGAGCAGGATGCGCGGCTCCGACCCTTTCGCCGCGAATGCGCGCCCGGCCTTGTCGCGGCGCTCCTTGGCCTCGCGCTGGGCCTGCAGCGTTCGTGTCGTGGCGCGCAGCGCTGCCTCGCTGCGCTCGTGCTCGCTCACCGCCTGCGCGCGCTCGGCCTCGCGCTGCGCCGCGAAAGCGGACCAGCCGCCGCCGACGATACGCACTCCGAGCGGTGTCAGTTCAACGATCCGATCCATGGCTTCGAGCAGCGCCCGGTCATGGCTCGCCACCAGGACGCCGCCGCGCCAGCCGAGGATCATCGCCTGAATCGCCGCCCGGCCGGCGGCGTCGAGATTGTTGGTCGGTTCGTCGAGCAGCAGCATGTCGGGTCGTGCGAGCTCGAGCCGTGCGATGCCGATGCGCGTTCGCTCGCCGCCGGACAGGCTGCCCATGCGGCGATCGGTGGAGATGCCGGCCAAGCCTACGCCTCGCAGCGCCTCCTCGATACGGGTCGCCATTTCCCAATCGACGCTGTCGAAATCCTCCGGCGAGCCGTCGCCCGCCAATATCCGCTCGGTCCGCGAAAGGTGCCCGGCGACGCCCAGCGCCTCGCCGACCGAAATCGCGTCCGGCCAGTGTTGCGCCAAGGTCCCGGTCGAGCCGGAACGGGTGACGCTGCCGGCGCGGGGAAGTTGCTCGCCGGCGGCGATCCTCAGCAGCGTCGACTTGCCCGATCCGTTGCGGCCGACAAGGCCGACTCGTTCCCTGCCGATCGACAGCGTGAGGTCGCGAAACAGCGCGACTCCGTCAGGCGTGGCGGCGGAGACAGTGAATAGTGTGACGAAGCTGGTCATGGGCACCGGAACGAGCATGGAGGAAAAGATGGATCGCGTGGTCGTGCCGATGATTCACTGCTTCGCTCCTTATTCGGCCTCGATACAGGTCCGGCCGGCGGAGTCCAATCGAGCCGGCGGCGCGCTGCCGAAGCCGGCGGGCTAACTCGCCTGTCCGCCCTTGAAGCGCGACGCGGCCATCAGGACGATGCCGGAGGCTGCGGCGGCATGCGCCAAGCATTCCCGGACGGAATGCTTTTCCTCCGCGAAGGCGCGCATCGTTTCGGACATCCGATAGGTTGCCGTGCCGTCCGACAAACCGGAGACGATCAGCGACCCGGCGACCAGCGCGTCGACTGCGCGCGCGACGCTCTCGGGGCCGATCTCGCCATCCGCCACGGCCTCCATCGCTGCGTCAATGGAGAAGGGGCCGGTGAATACCGAGAGCCGCTCCAGCACGATCTGTTCGCGAGCGGGGAGTCGGTCGTAGCTCCAGTCGAGCAGTGCCTCGAGCGATTGGTGGCGAGGTTGCGCAGTACGCAGCCCCGACCACCAAAGACTGGATCGCGCGCCAATCTGAGCGGCAATAGCGGCAAGGCCGTGTGTAGACAGCCGCGCCGCGGCGAGCTCGATCGGCAATGCGATCCCGTCGAGGCGTCGGCAAATCGCGGCAATCAGCTGCGCCTCGTCATCGTCGACCACCAGTGCCGCGTCCGCCGAAGCTGCGCGCTCGTGGAAGAGCTGGACGGCAGGAAATGCGAGCAACGCCTCGCGCGGCATGCCCTTGACCTCTTTAGGATAGCCGAGCGGCGTCAGCCGAAGCACTTGCTCCATGCGGACGCGCAGCGGCTCGCGCGACGTGGCCAGCACGCGCGCCCCGGATGCCCCGCCCGTGATGCGCTCGACAAGGACGGCGACAGGCTCGGCAAGATGCTCACAATTGTCGAGGATGAGCAGAAAGGGCTGGTCGCGGATATGCGCGACTATCGCCGCAAGCGGATCGCCGGGTCCCGCGATGCCCATCGCCGCCGCAATCTTCGATGCCACTGCCGCCGGAGTATCGATGGAAGCCAGATCGGCGAAGGCGAGACGGTGTCGGAGCGCGGGCTGCAACCGATGACCCACCTCCACCGCCACCGCCGTCTTGCCCACGCCTGCCGCGCCGGCAACCGTGAGGAGCCGCGATTGCAGCACATGTTCGGTGATATATCCGACCTCGTGGTCGCGGCCGATCAACCGGGCGAGGCGGGGTGGGAGATCGCAATCCTGCGCCGCTTCGGGCATGCAGTTCTCGCCCGGGCTCGGCGCCGGGGCACCCTCACATTCGATCGGGGCGACAAAGGCGTATCCGACGCCGACCTGGGTCGTGATGAAACGATTGCCATCCACACCATCGCCCAACAGCTTGCGCAGCCCAGCCATGTGGAAACGCAGGCTGCCGTCCTCCACGACCACATCCGGCCAGACCCGCTTGAGCAAGTCGCGTTTGGAAAGGATGCGCCCAGGCTGCTCGGTCAACGCTACGAGGAGGTCGAAAGCGCGACCCCCGATGTCGACCGGCATGCCAGCACGCGTGAGAAGCCGTTCGCTCCGCGACAGGCAGAACGGTCCGAAGCATCGGCGTTCGGCGTCGAGCCGCTTCACTTGGGACATGACGATGCCGCCATCGCGAGGAGGTTGCGCAGTCGCGGCGCGATCGAGCGCCGTTCTGCGGCTGCGGCGCGGTCGCCAGGAAAAACCAGCGGTGCGGTCATGGGTCGCCTTTCCGAAAATCACGCCAAAGACGCGGCCGGATCCGAAACCCGCATCGTGCCGAGCAATTATTTTCGCATGAGCGCAATCTCGCCCGAGCCACGCACCACGCGAAGGCCGTGCAGCTCGGCGACCGTGCTTGCGAAGCGCTCGGGCTCGCCCGCGTGGAACTGACCCGAAATGCGCAACGCAGCGACGCGAGGATCGCCGACGACGATGCGGGTCCCGGCATAGCGATTGATTTCCGCGACTGCCGTGCCGAGCGGGACATCCGCGAAATCGACCAACCCGCGACTCCACGCCGGGTTCTCGATCGCCGCCATCGTTTCCACCGAAGCCGAGCCGGCGCGTTCTACAAAGCGTTGGCCGGGCAGCAAGGTCACGGTCTCCGCATGCGTCTGGGTCGGTTCCACCGCCACCTTGCCGCGCAGCAGCATCACTTTCAGCGCGTCTCCGCCCATATCGATCGCGAAGCGCGTGCCGAGCGCCACGACGCGGCGCGTCGACGCCGTCACCGCGAAAGGCCGTTTGGGATCGTGATTGACCTCGAACAACGCCCTGCCGCGGAGCAGGCGGATCGATCGGGCGTCGGCCATGAAGCGGGCTTCGGCGACGCTCCCGGCATCGAGGACCATCGTGCTGCCGTCCGCCAGCACGACGGTGCGCAGCTGCGATTGCGCGGCGTACCGGGTCCAGGCGACTTGCTGCGCCTCCTGTCCGCCACGGCTGGGAAGAACTGCGGCGGCCCACCATGAGCCCATCGCGACGAACAGCAGCAGCGCCGCGACCGCGGCGATTTGCGACCACCCGTGCCACGGCCGGTGCCGTGGTGCCAGCGCGTGCGTGCGCATCGCCGCCAGAATCTCGTCGTCGTCCGAACCGTCGAAAGCCGCCCAGCCGCGCTCGACCGAGGCGAAGGCACTGGCATTTGCCGGATCGGCGTCCAGCCATGCGGCGAGGAGCGCCTGGTCGTATGTCGAGTGCGCCTCGGCGCGGCGTACCGCGAGCAGCGCGGCGGCCTCGTCCGACGGCATCGCGCATAGCCGTTCGAGGGTCAGTACCTCACGCACCATCGCGCTTCTCCATCTCCGCGCTCAGATGCCGCACCGCGCGGACCATGTGCTTTTCCACCGCACTGACCGAAATGCCCAGACGGTGCGCGATCTCCTGGTGCCGATGGCCTTCGAGCCGGCGGAGCACGAAGACCGTGCGTGTCCGCTCCGGCAGCGAGAGCAGGGCCGCGGTCGCGGCGTCGAGGTCCTGCTTGCCGCTGAGCACGCGTTCGGGATCCAGATCGTCGTCGCCGTGACGGTCGGCGTCGAGCGCGACGTGCAGATCGCTGCGCCGCACGCCGCGGCGGCGCGCGCGGTCCGCCAGCACGCTCGCCGCGGTGCGCAAGACATAGCCCCCGAGACTGCGGATCGCCTCGCCGCCGTCGCGTGCGACCATCCGGGCGAAGACGTCCTGCACCAGATCCTCGACATCGTCGTCATCGCGGACGCGGCGGCGGAAATACCCGGTCAACCAGCGCCGCACCGAAACGGCTTCTTGCGCCAAAGTGGCGTGCTCGGATTGGTCCTCCCTGGCCATGCCGTCGCATTGTCTCACATCCGCCTTAGGGTAGCCAACAGCGCGAAAGGCGGTCGAGCATCGCATGGTGACGAGGACATGCCGGACATTGACCGACACCGCCAGTTAGCTGCTGTTAGTCGCCGCGGTCTGCTCGCGCCAACTCATGGCGATTAACAGGCGGTCCGGATCGCGCGAGTCTATCCTGTTTGGTGTTTCTCCACCGCAGAAAGGCGTCAGGCATGTCAAAGCCCGCTTCCGAATTGTCGAACCCGGATCGTCGCGGCTTCCTTCACGGAGCCGCTCTCGTTGCGACCTTGGCGAGTGGCGCCGCGCCCGTTGCCGCTGCCCGGCCGGCACCGCCCGCCTTCGGCCCGATCAAGCAGATCCCCGCCGGCCCCCTCGACATCGGCTATGTCGAAATGGGTCCGGCCGCCGGGCCCGCGGTCCTGCTCTTCCATGGCTGGCCGTACGACATCCATGCCTTCGCAGAAGTCGCGCCCTTGCTCGCGGCGCGCGGCTACCGAGTGATCGTGCCGCATCTGCGCGGCTATGGCACCACGGTCTTCCGCTCGCAAGCAACGCCGCGCAACGCGCAGCAGGCAGCACTGGCGGCCGACGGGCTGGCGCTGATGGACGCGCTCGGTATCCGACAGGCGATCGTCGCCGGCTTTGACTGGGGCGCCCGCACCGCGGACATCATGGCGGTGCTGTGGCCCGAGCGTTGCAAGGCCCTGGTATCGGTCAGCGGGTATCTGATCGGCAGCCAGGCGGGCAACGCAAAGCCGTTGCCACCCCAGGCCGAGTTGCAATGGTGGTATCAATTCTATTTCGCCACCGAGCGCGGGCGGGCCGGCTATGCGGCGAACACCAACGCGTTCAACCGGCTGATCTGGCAGCTGGCTTCGCCCAAATGGGCGTTCGATGCCGCCACCTATGACCGCTCCGCCCAGTCGTTCGTCAACCCGGATCATGTCGCGGTCGTCATCCACAATTATCGCTGGCGGCTCGGCCTTGCCGAAGGCGAGAAGCAGTATGACGCGATCGAGGCGAAGCTGGCCGCGGCGCCGCCGGTGACGGTCCCGGCGATCACGATGGAAGGCGATGCCAATGGCGCGCCGCACCCCGATCCGGCGCAGTATCGCGGCAAATTCACCGGGCCGTACGAGCATCGGACGATCACTGGCGGGGTCGGTCATAATTTGCCGCAGGAGGCACCCGCCGCCTTTGCCAAGGCGGTGCTCGACGTCGCCAGAATCGCCGGCTGAGGAGGCGACGATGCGGCGCTCTTCCGCCTGCCTCGCCTGCGCAGCGCTGCTGTTCGGCATTTCCGCCACATCGCCCAGGGACGCGCTCTCGCCGATCTACGGCGTCAGGCTTCCGCACGGCTATCGCGACTGGAAGTTGATCAGCGTCGCGCAGGAGAATGGCAGGAACAACGACATCCGCGCCATCCTCGGCAACGACGTGACGGTGCGCGCCTATCGCGACGGCAAGCGCCCCTTCCCCGACGGTACGATCCTCGTGCGGCTGGCATGGCGATACGAATCCTCCCCGCGCAACGACCACGTCTTTCCCGCGCCGCAGTCGTTCGTCGCGGGGCCGCCGATCAATGTGCAGGTGAGCGTGAAGGATTCGAAGCGTTACGCCGCCAGCGGCGGCTGGGGCTACGGCCAGTTCGAAAAGGGCGAGGCGAACCAGGATGCGACGCTCACCCGCGCGTGCCAGACCTGCCATACCAAGCTCGACGCGATCGACGGCGAAGCCGATCGCGTCTTCACCAATTACTCGGAATGAGCGGAACGCAGAAATCCCACGGCCGGCAGCGTTGGGGGACAAAGCCGGCCGTGGGACGGGGCGCCGGTGCGGGGGGCTAAGCAGCCGGCGCCGCAACTCAGCGGTTGGTCGCCGCTTTCTCGATCAGGCCGGCCACCGCCGGCGCGTTCGACACCATCACCACGTGCGAGGCGCCCTTGACCACGACCGTTCCGCGCGACTTCGCGCGACCGGCCATGAATGCCAGCGCAGCGGGCGGGATATTCCGGTCCGCATCGCCGTAGACGAACCACGAAGGAACACGCTTCCACGCCGGCGCGCTGGAGGCTTCGCCGAGGGCTGCGTCGGCGACCGGACGCTGGCCCGCAGCCATCAACCGCGCCTCCGCCTCCGGCACATCCGCCGCGAACTGGTCATGGAAGCGCGCCTGGAGGATGTAGAGATCGTTGCCGCCGCTCGCGAGCTTGACCGGGGGCGCCAATGTCGGTGCGAGCGTGCTGCCCGGGAACTTGCCGGTCAGGCCAAGCGCGGTCTCGCCTGCGTCGGGCGCGAAGGCAGCGACGTAGACCAGAGCCTTGACGTTCGCCGCGCCCTCTCCCGCCTCGCTGATCACCGAGCCGCCGTAACTGTGGCCGACAAGGACGACCGGGCCTTGGATGCTGTCGACGAGGGCACGTACCGCATCGGCGTCGGTGCGGACACCGCGCAGCGGATTGGCCGCCGCGACGACGGTGTAGCCGTCGCGCTCGAGGATCTTGATCACCCCGTTCCAGCTCGACGAGTCGGCGAACGCGCCGTGGACGAGCACAATGGTGGGCTTCGCGACTTGCGCCTCTGCTGCGGGGGCAAGCATCGCGGCGAGCATGAGGCCGCCGGCTATCAGCTTCTTCATCTTCGATCTCCTCAGCGTGTCAGACGAGCGTGACGGCTGCATCGATATTGCCCGCGATCGCCTTCGAATAGGGGCAGGTGCGATGCGCGGTGTCGATCAGCCGGCGCGCGACCTCGGGCTCGACGCCGGGAACCTGAACCTTCAGGCGCGCGGCCAGCGCGTAGCCGTCCTCGCCGTGGCGCAGATCGACTTCGGCATCGATCGCGAGGCCGGGCGGCAGGGTGACGCCCTCGTTCTTGGCGGCGATCGCCATCGCGCCCTCGAAACAGGCCGACCAGCCTGCGGCGAACAATTGCTCCGGGTTGGTGCCGACGCCGGGACTTCCCGGAATCGCGAGCTTGACGTCGAGGCGGCCGTCGGAGCTGCGGGCGGCGCCTTCGCGCCCGCCGGTGACATGGACGTGCGCAGTGTACAGCGTCTTGAGGTCGGACATGGATCGTCTCCTGAAATGCGTTTAGCGTAGCGGACGGAAGGCGGCGCGCACTTCCTCGACGAACAGCGCCGGCTGTTCCCAGGCGGCAAAATGGCCGCCGTCCGGCGTTTCGTTGAAGTAATAGAGCTTGGTGTAGCAGCGCTCGGCCCAGCTCTTCGGCGCGCGGAAGATCTCGCCGGGGAAGACGCTCACCGCGACGGGCAGGTCGATGAGCCCGCGCGCGTTGAAATTGTTCGAATGATCCTCCCAGTAGATCCGGGCGGCGGAGGCGCCGGTGCCGGTCAGCCAATAGAGCGAGAGGTCGTCGAGAATGGCATCGCGGCCGAGAACGCGCTCGGGCTGGCCGTCGCTGTACGTCCATTGTGCGATCTTCTCGTACATCCACGCAGCCATCCCGACCGGCGAGTCGACGAGCGCGTAGCCGATGGTCTGCGGCCGCGTGTTCATCATCGCGGCATAAGCGGCATTGTCGCGGTAGAAGGCCGCGAGCTGGTCGAACGCGCCGCGCTCCTTGGCCGAGAGGCTCGCAGGGGCGGGGTCGCCGACAGCGAGGATCCGGGCAATGTCGGCGGGGACGACCGCGGGCATGTTGAGGTGGATGCCGATCAGCCCGGGCACATGCTGGAGCGCCATGCGCTGCGAGATCACCGATCCGCAATCGCCGCCCTGGCTGACATAGCGGTCATAGCCGAGCCGCTGCATCAGCACCGCCCAGGCGCGGCCGATATGGTCCGACCCCCAGCCCGGCACCGTCGGCTTCGCGGAGAAGCCGAAGCCCGGGATCGACGGGATCACGAGATGGAAGGCGTCCTCGGCCCTGCCGCCATGTGCGGTCGGGTTGGTCAACGGATCGATGACCTTGAGGAACTCGAGGATCGAGCCGGGCCAGCCGTGCGTCAGGATCATCGGCATCGCGTGCGCGTGGCGCGAGCGGACATGGATGAAGTGGATGTCGAGACCGTCGATTTCGGTCAGGAACATCGGCAGCGCGTTGAGCTTGGCCTCGACCTTGCGCCAATCATAGTCGCGCGCCCAATAGCGCATCAGAGGCTCGAGTATCTCGCGGCGAACGCCCTGGCCGTCGTCCGGCGCCGGCTGCCGGTCTGCCCAGCGCGTGCCGGCGATCCGGCTCCGCATTGCCTCGATCTCCGCCGCGGGGATGCTCACCCTGAAGGGGCGAATGGCGGCGCTGCGCGTGGCGCGCGCAACGGCCGGAACGGCGCTGAGCGCGCCCGCCGCGCTCGCGCCGATGACGAATTGACGGCGCGAGGGATGGTTCGCCGGCATGGGGTTCTCCTGCTGATCTGGTCGCCGCCAGATTAGCGGACCGGCGCGGCGGCGCCCGTTAACTGGGGTGATCCCGCGTTAGCCTTCGCAGGCCGCCGGATGCCGACCGTCATCAGCACCTAACGGGGCCGCGCAGGCGCTAACACGCGGCGCGACGCCAGCGTCGTACATGGCGAACATGACTCGCAAACGCTTCCCAGGCTTCGTCGCCGTCGCAATCCTCGCCGCGGGCGCCACGGCCGCAGCCTGCTTCGGCGATGCCTTCGGGCTGGTGCGCTCCCCCGCGGAGGCCGCCGATACCCTCGGATCAATCCCCGCGGGCGCGACCACGCAGCCCGTCGCCGTGCTGAAGCGCGCCGGGCCGTGGCTGACCCCGCCGCCGACGCTGCGCGGCAAGGTCGTCCTGGTCAATTTCTGGACCTATTCGTGCATCAACTCGCTGCGCGCGCTCCCGTATTTGCGGGCGTGGAACGCGCGGTACGGCAGCCGCGGCCTCACGATCGTCGGCGTGCACGCGCCCGAATTCGAGTTCGAGAAGGATCCCGTAAAGGTCCGCGCTGCGATCGGCCAATTCGGGCTGAGCTACCCCGAACTGCGGGACAATGACTATGCCATATGGCGCGCCTTCGCCAATCAGGGCTGGCCGGGCATCTACTTCATCGACGCGAAGGGGCGGATGCGCGGCTATCGCTTGGGCGAAGGCAAATATGCCGAGGGCGAGCAACTGATCCGCGCGCTACTCGCCGAGGCGGGGCACGACCTGTCGGCGGTTCCGGCGGCTCCGATCCACGGCAGAGGCATCGAAGCCGCTGCGGACTGGGCCGATCTGGGCTCGCCCGAAGCCTATCTCGGCTACGACAAGGCCACCGACTTCGCGGGGCTGGGTGGCTTCCGGCGAGACGCGATCCATGATTATGCGGCCGCCAGAACGCTGGCTCGCAATCAATGGGATCTGACCGGCGGCTGGCGCGTGCATGGTGAATATGCGCAGCTCGCGCGCGGCGCGGGCTCGCTTCGGTTCCGGTTCCACGCCCGCGATGCCCATCTCGTGCTCGGCGGCGCGCTGGATGGCGACGCAGTGCGCTTCCGGGTGACGATCGACGGTCGCGCGCCCGGCGCGAGCCATGGCGTCGATGTCGATGCGAACGGATGGGGCGCGGTGCGGCAGGACCGCCTCTACCAGCTCGTCCGGCAGTCGGGCGAGATCGGCGATCGCACGGTGACCATCGCCTTCGAGAAGCCGGGCGTGCGCGCCTATGTCTTCACTTTCGGCTGATTTGCTGGACGCTGCGGCGCTCAGAAGTTCGCATTGAACGAGAGCTCGAGGCGCCGCTGGCGGATATCGCCGTACGGGCTGAACATCGGACCGATGAGCCGAAGCCGCGCGAGATAGGGCGGAGCGGTATCGAGCAGGTTCACGAGGCCGAGATCGAGGCTGAACTCCCGCATCTTGCCGGCCCAGTCGAGCCGGAAGCGGCGGCTCGCATATAGGTCGAGATAGGTCTGCGCCTTCACGAACTGGGAGCCTTGCAGCACTTCGATGCCCGTGCTGCAGCATTCGTCGGCGATGTTCGAATCGAGGACGCGGTACCGGCTGAAATACTGGGCGTTCGCACCGAGCGTTGCCTGTCCGATTGCCCATTCCAGTCCCCCATTGATTCGCCAGCGCAACGGTCCGCCCTGATAGCCCGCAAGCTCCTTCGTCGGGTCCGCCGGGCTGCTCGCGAGGTTGTGGATCTGGAAGGATGCGGCGCCGTTCACGCGAACCATCCCGCCCGCCCAGGGCAGCGCCCAGTCGAGCCTCGTGTCGATCGATTCCGCGACGAAGGTGCCGAGATTGGCCGCACGCGTGTCGAGCAGGCTGATCAATCCGCCAGTATAGCCGCGCGCCCGGTCGGCATCGCTGAGCGGCAGGCGTGCCACCCGCTCGGGCCAGCGGTCCTCGTTCGCCAACACATAGGCAGCGTCGAGCGTCACCGGATCGCGCGTCCGGCGAATGCGCGAATAGTCGAGCGATATTCGCGGCCCCGTCTCGCCGCGCGGGTTGAACACTAGCCCCATGGCCAGCGTGCCGGCGCGGATCGTCTTGAGGTCGGGCGACCCGCCGATCCTGTCGAGATAGCTGCCGGGATCGGTGAAGGGCGCGTTGCCGCGCTTCGGATCGGCGAGGATCGCGCGGGGGCTGGACAGGTCATAGGCGATCAGATCGTCGAGCGGCGGCGGTTGCTGTCCGGTCGCGTAGCTGCCGCGCAGCATCAGCCAGGACAGCGGCAGCAGCCGCGCGCCGGCGGTGAAGGCGGTACCGATGAACCGGGCGCGCAGTCGGTCGGCGGTCTGCTCGGGATCGGCGTAGAAGCGCACCGACTGGTCGTCACGGCGAACCGCGAGCTGCAGCGCGAGCCCCTTCAGCAAGGGCGTTGCGGCGGTGTCCGCGATCAACGGCGCGTCCAGTTCGGCCGAGAAGGAACGGGTGTCGCTGCCATGATCGCCGTAGCGGGTATAGGAGGGATCCACATCGTCCCGGCCGGGATCGTTCCGAAGCGTGTAGCCCGGCACCGTCTCGGTACGGTTCTGGGCAAGCAGGGTCAGCGTTGCCCGCCCGGCCTCCGTGCGGAACAGCGGGCCGGCCAGCCGCAGCGATTGCTCGCGATAGCGATTATGGCTGTCGAACCGCGCCGCCGTACTCAGCAGATTGTCCGCCAGCGCGCTCTGGAAGCGTGCCCAATCATCAAACGGGTTGAGAGCCGTGGCGCCGAGCAAGGAGGAGAGATACCCCGCCTTGCTCCCTTCGCCGCCATAACGCACCGTGCCGAAGGTCGCATCGGTCGTCGCCTTCCAGCCGCGCGTCAGCGGGAACACCACGCCGGCGGTGAACCGGTCGCTGGCATACTCGGTCTTCACGTCCTGCCGGGCCGGAGGGGCCGGAAAGGTGACCAGAACGAGGTTCGCGAACGGGTTCGCGGGATCGTCGGGGCGGAGCAGCAAGGTGCCGTTCGACGTGTATCCGCGGAAGCGCCCGCGGTTGCGCAGCATCAGCCCGTCGAGATAGGCCTCGACGCTGTCGCCGAAGCGATGGCGCAGGCTGAAGATCGCCGATGTCGTGGTCGGCGTCGAGCCGATGTCGCTCGCGCGGGTTTCGGCCGAGGGCGTGATGTCGGTCTGGCCGGCGTTGCCGGTGAGCGCCGCGACGAGATCGCCTCTCGATCCGTCGAAGCCGCGCGGCAGGAAGGTGCGGTTGCTCCCGAGCGATGCGCCGCCATATGCGGGACGGAGAACCAGCGTCTCGCTATCGAGATCATAGGCGAAGACGTTGATCGCATTGCCGCTGACGGGCGCGTGCTGGCCGTTGACCTCGTCGGGGAGGAATTGCGCCGCGAGCTCGCGGCCGCGCAGCGCATAGTCGCGCTGGCCCTCGGTCACTGCCTGGTCCCAGCTCTGCGAGAGGTAGAGCGTCAACTCGGTGTCGCCACCGTCCGGGGAAAAGCCGATCCCTCCTTCGAGCCGGAGCCGCCGCGCGTCTCCGCGCGTGCTGATTCCGGTCGTGCCGTGGAGCTCGACCCCGTGAAGGTCGCGGCGCAAGATGACGTTGACCACCCCGCCCAGCGCCCCGAAGCCATAGATTCCTCCGGCAGTGCCGGTGAGCGTCTCGACGCGTTCGATCGCGTGCAACGGAACCGCGTTGAGGTCCGGCTGCTGGAAGGTCATCGGCTCGCGCGGCGCGCCGGGGAGGCGCCGTCCGTCGAGCAAGATCAGCGTCTGGTCGGTGCCGAGACCGCGCAGGTCGATCAGCGAATTGGTCTCGCCATTCTGACTGAGGCTGGCGGGGTTGATCTGCGTATTGGCGGTGACCCGGCTGCGAAAAAACTGTTCGACATTGTCCCGGTGCGCGTTGACGATCTCCGTACGCGACGCGACCTGATAGGGCTGGATGTCGTTCTCCCGCCGGCGGAGGTCGATATTATGGGTGCGGCGGCCGATGACGAGGATCTCGGGCTCGGCGAGTTCCTCCGGCGGCGGCGCTACCGGCGTGGGCCGGCGGGCGACCAGCCAGGCACCCGAAGCGGCACGGTGCAGTGCAAGGTCGCTGTCCTGAAGCAGCGCGCGGAGCGCCGCCTCGATCGTCATGCGCCCCCGCAGCCGTGGCGCCTGCAGCCCGCGTAGCAAGGTGCGGTCGAACAGCAGCTCGGCGCCGGTCTGTCGCGCGAGCTCCTGCAGCGCGCCGTCGAGCGGCCCGCTGCGAATGTCGAGCGCATATAGTCGGACATTCGCCTGGATCTGCGCTGACGGCGCAGGCGTGGCGACGACGACGACCGATGCTATGACGGGCGCCAGCATGCCCGATCCCCCCGGGAACATTGCTCGCGCCGCTTAATCGAGCGATGTGCCATTATCCAGCGCCCAGTATCGTGGTGTCGAGATCGCGAGCGTCGACAGGCTAACGACCGCTAACGTCGGCTGTCGGGCGATCATTGGCGCCGCGCCTTTCGCGGACCGACAAGGCGACATTGCCCGGAACGACGGGCGTCACCGGTTCTGATGGGTTGTGCCGCATGATCGATCCTGCCCTGGACGAACTGTCGATATTGCGGGTCCTCGCCCGCCTTGCGCAGGCGACCGATGATCGCGACGAGCAGGCATATCGCATGTGTCTCGCGGACACCGTGATCGCGAACGAGAGGGAGGCGCTATCGGTTGCCGCAGAGACCTACGCGCGCGAGGCGATCGCGCGGGTGTGGCAGACGGACTGGACGCACCACAAGTTGTGCAATGCAGTCGTCGATCTTTCCGGCGATCGCGCCCAGGTCAATGTCGATGTCGTCGTGACGATCGCGATCACCGACATGTTCGGCCAGCCGTGCCGTGCAGATATCGGTGGTCGCTACGACATCGATGTCGTTCGGTCGCCTGGCGGGTGCCAGATCGCCCGCCGAACGTTCCACCGGCGCTACGTGGACAAGCATGTCGGCAGCCACTTGCCCGTCCCGACTTTCCAGCACGAGGGAGCCTAACATGCGGTGTATCGATCAGATCTATGTCGGCGGCCGGTTCGAAACGGCCCTTGGACGCGAAGAGCTCGAACGCATCAACCCCGCTACCGAGGAATCGCTGGGCGTCCTCGTCATGGCCAACGCCGACGATGCCGAACGGGCGGTGGCAAGTGCGCGGAATGCCTACGACAGCTTTTCGCGGACCAGCCGGCGCGAACGCATCGATCTGTTGCTCGCTTTGGCAGATGCAATTGCCGCGCGCAGCGACGCGCTCACCGAAGCCACGGTGATCGAATATGGCGGTCCGATCGAACAGGCGCGCTGGCGCGCCGGCCTCGCTGCGAACAACTTCAGGCTGGCGGCGAAACTGCTCGAGGACTTTGCGTTCGACAGGCGCGTCGGCGAAAGCCAGGTGGTGGCGCAGCCGATCGGCGTCGCGGTCCACATCGTGCCGTGGAACAGCGTGTACAACGCGATCAGCGTGAAGATGGCAGGCGCCCTCGCCGCCGGTTGCCCGATCGTGGTCAAGGCAAGCGAGTTCAGCGCCTGGCAAAACCATCTCTTCACCGAATGCCTGCATGCCGCGGGCGCGCCTCCAGGAGTCATCAACGTGCTCGCCGGGCGCGGCGACGTGGTCGGCGAGGCGCTTACCGGGCATCCTGACGTACGCAAGATCTCGTTCACCGGTTCGAACGCGGTCGGCAAGTCGATCCTGCGCAAATCCGCCGACCGGCTGACGCGGGTGACGCTGGAGCTGGGCGGCAAGGCGCCGACGATCGTGCTCGACGATGCCGATCTGGCGGAAGCTGCGACGAAGGCGCTGGCGATCGGGCTCACCAATAACGGCCAGGCCTGCATCGCCGGTACGCGCATCCTCGTCCCGCGTGGGAAGCTCGAGGCATTCTGCACGGAGATCGAGAAGGCGAGCCGAACCATCGTGCCGGGCGATCCGCGTGATCCGCGGACGACGCTGGGGCCCCTGGTCAACAAGAAGCAATTCGACCGCGTGCAGACCTATATCCGCGCCGGCGTTTCGGAAGGTGCGCGACTCCTTCTCGGCGGCGAGGGCCGGCCTCCAGGGTTGGACCGAGGCTATTTCACTCGGCCCACCGTGTTCGCCGACGTCCACGAGGACATGGCCATCGCGCGGGAGGAGATCTTCGGCCCGGTGCTCTGCGTGATGGCCTATGACGATGAGGATCAAGCCGTGGCGATCGCCAACAATACGCCGTTTGGGCTGCATGCCTATGTGATCGGGCGCGATGTCGGTCGGGCGCAGGCGATCGCCAAGCGCATCGATGCGGGCCGGGTGGCGATCAACGGTCTCGTGCACGAACCCGCTGCGCCGTTCGGCGGCTTCAAGGAATCGGGGATCGGCCGCGAGTACGGCGTGTACGGGATCGAAGATCACCTCGAGCTGAAGGCCGTCACGATTGCCTGACGAACTCGCTGCGCGAGGGCGAACTTTCGTCCATTCCGAAATGATCCTCCAACGAGAGTATCTACGATGAAGACCATTGTCATGACCGCTATCGGCGGGCCCGAGGTGCTCGAATTGCTCGACCTGCCAGAGCCGGTTGCGGGATCGGGCGAAGCGCTGATCGCGGTTGCCGCGAGCGGGGTGAACTTCATGGACGTGGGCGTGCGCCGAGGGATGGCGTGGCACGATATGCCGCTGCCGCGCGCATTGGGCGTCGAGGGCGCCGGCCGGATCATCGCCCTGGGCGAGGGCGTGACCGACCTTGCGGTCGGGCAGCGCGTCGCCTGGGTCTATGTCCCCGGCAGCTATGCGGAGCGACTGGCTATTCCTGCCGCTGCGCTCGTCCCGGTGCCCGACGATATCGACGACCGAACCGCAGCCTCGCTGATGATGCAGGGACTCACCGCCAGCCACTTTGCGACCGACTTCTATCCGGTCCAGCCGGGCGATGTCGCGCTGGTGCATGCCGCCGCGGGCGGGCTGGGACAGCTGCTCGCCCAGATCATCAAGCTGCGCGGCGGCACCGTCATCGGCCGGGTTTCCAGCGCGGACAAGGTCGAGGCGGCGAGGGCCGCAGGCGCGGACCACGTCATCGTCGATTCCGCTGGCGACTTCGCGGCCGAGGTCCTCCGTCTGACCCACGGCGAGGGCGTGCATGTCGTCTTCGATGGATCAGGCCCTGCAACCTTCGACGGCTCGATGGCGTCGCTGCGTCGCTCCGGGACCTTTTGTTGGTATGGCCCGGTGCTTGGTGGCCCCGGTCGGATCGACATCATGAGCCTGCCGCGCAGCATCAAGCTCGGCTATGCCGTCTTCTCGGATCATATCCACACCGCCGAACTGCTGCGCGCCCGCACCAACCGGCTGTTCACCTGGGTTCGCGAGGGCAAGCTGCGGATCCCGCCCGCCCGCGACTTCGCTTTGTCGGATGCTGCCGCCGCGCACGCGGCAATGGAAAGCCGCGCCACCACGGGCAAGCTGCTGCTCCTTCCTTGAGGTCGTATCCGGTACCTCGATGCCGAGCGCAGCGTCGCCATTCTACGTCGCGCAGCCGACCCACCACGTTTTCGGACGGAGCTGCCACCATGCTCTTGTCGCGCTCGCGATCAGGAACGCGCGGCCCCGCGCGAAGCCGTACAAGCTGCGCCGCGAACGATCCCTGTTCCTCTTGGTGAGGCCAAACGGCGCCAGATACCGGCGTTCACGCAATAGCACAGACGCTTGTTCGTGCCTTGCTGGAAGGCCGCGTATGGTTGTTTTTCCATGCCCCGACGGTCAGCAACGGTTGCCTAACTTAGGTTGTCAAACTTGCTAAGTAATTGAGAAGGCTGAAATTGACAGGCTAGGGCAAGGAGGTCCCAACACCACTAGCGCAAGCTAGCATTGTCCATGTTTACCGAGGACCGTCATTGGCGGCGAATTGCTCTCGCGGATCACCTTGGCACGGAGATTTCGACGGCGACGAAGTGAAGCTGCCATTTCGGATCGGCGCGAACTGCCAGCTATCGTCGCATTCCTGGGAGATAGGCTCGAGCGCACGCATAAACCCAAGCTGGCCTGCAGAGCTGCGGCATCTGGTTCCGTACAAAATAAGCCAATTTTCTTTATCGCTGCTTGAGGCTAATTTCCCTGCGTGCATCTCGAGATGCGGCACCCGGCGCACCGCCGGTGTCGCAATATCGTGCCGGGCCGCCGCAAGGGATCGCCTTATCAATACGGGCGAGGGATGGGAGAGAGTTGATGCTTAGAGGATTGATTGCCGGCGCGTGCCTTTGCGCACTGAGCGTGGCCCCGGCGACGGCCGGACAGAAGCAGCCCGCTCACAACACGCTCACCGCCGACGAACGCGCTCAAGGTTGGCAGTTGCTGTTCAACGGCCATGATTTGAATGGCTGGCGCTCGTTCGACGGTAGCGCCGCGTCGCCCGACTGGTCGGTGCGCGACGGCACGCTCATGCTCGACACGACGAGCGGAAAGATGGATGGCGGCGACCTCGTGACCGTCGACAGCTATGGCGCCTTCGAACTGACGCTCGATTGGAAAGTCGAGCGCGGCGGCAATAGCGGCGTATTCTATCTCGCGCGCAATGCTCCCGGGACCACGAATGTCTACGAGACCGGGATCGAGATGCAGGTCCTCGATAATGACGGCCATAGCGACGGCAAGATCCCGTCGCACCGCGCCGGCGCTCTCTATGACATGACAGTGCCGCCGTTGAGCGCGGCACGCCCCGCCGGAAGCTGGAACCACGCACGGCTACGCGTCGACAAGGGCCGCATCCGCCAGTGGCTCAACGGCACGCCGACTGCCGATGTGTCCTTCGGCGACGCGGGCTGGCGAAAGCGCGTGGCGGCATCGAAATTCGCCTCGATGCCATTGTTCGGCACCTTCCCGAGCGGGGTGCTGGCGCTGCAGGATCACGGCAATCCCGTCGCATTCCGCAATATCAAGATCCGCAGGCTCGGGGAGGCCGCGCAGTGACGGCAGCCGCCCTCGACCCGGCGACGACGAGCGCCGATGTCATCATCGTCGGTTCGGGCGCAGCTGGCGGCATGGCCGCCTACAGCCTCACCAGGGCAGGCCTGCGCTGCCTCATCCTGGAGGCGGGGCGCGATTACGATCCGCAGTCCGAAGTCAACATGATGGCGCCCGAAAGCGCCGCACCCCTGCGTGGCGCATCCACGCCCGACAAGCCCTTCGGCTATTTCGACGCGACCGTGGGCGGCGGCTGGGAAGTGGACGGCGAGCCCTATACCATGCGCGAGGGCAGCGACTTCCGCTGGTACCGACCCCGCATGCTCGGCGGGCGGACCAACCATTGGGGCCGCCATTCGCCGCGCTGGGGCCCCTATGACTTCAAGCCGTTCTCGCGCGACGGACTCGGTGTGGACTGGCCGATTAGCTATGACGATGTCGCGCCTTTCTACGACCGGGTCGAGCGGATGATCGGGGTGAATGGCGGCCGGCTCGAGCTCGAGAATCATCCCGATTCGCCGGCGAACTGCCTGATGCCGCCGCCCAAGCCTCGCGTCACCGAGATGCTGCTGAAGGCGACCTGTGAAAGCATGGGCATCCCGGTGCGGGCCGCGCATACTGCGGTGCTCACCCGCGACATGCCCGACGCCGTCGCACCGCGCAGCGCCTGCTTGAATGCGACGCCGTGTACCCGCGGCTGCTCGATCGGTGCGTTTTTCCAGACGACCACTTCGTTTCTGCCGGCGGCGAAGGCTACCGGCAGATTGACGATCGTCACCGACGCAATGGTCTCGAAGGTGGTGGTGGTCAGCCAGGATCGCGCCGCCGGGGTCGAATATGTCGATCGCAAGACCGGAGCGCGACACAAGGCCACGGCGCGGGCGGTGATCCTGGCGGCGGGGACCCTGGAGACGACGCGGCTGCTTCTCAACTCCGGCGAGACCGCTGCCGGGCTCGCGAACACTTCCGGCGAGCTCGGGCGCAATCTCACCGATTCGACCGGCGCTTCGTTCCGCGCGTTCGTTCCGGCGCTCGCCGATCGACCGCGCTACAACGAAGACGGAATTGGCGGACAGCACGTCTACATCCCGTTCTGGCTGTACGAGGAGCAGAAGCGCGGCGAACTCGATTTCGCGCGCGGCTACCATTTCGAGATCGGCGGGCGCTTCGGCATCCCACCGGCAGCCGCGCTGCCGCGAGTCTGGGGCGCGGGGCTGAGGAAGGCCGTCCGCGCCGCCTCGGGCGCGACGATCGGCATGACCCTGCGCGGCGAGATGATTCCCAACAAGGACACCTATTGCGAGATCGATCGGGGAGTGAAGGATCGCTTCGGCATTCCGGTGCTGCGCTTTTCGTTCCGCTGGTCGCGGCAGGAACTCAACCAGGTTGCGCATGGCCAGCGCACCGCCCACGCCGTGTTCAAGCGGATGAATGCCACGATCCTCGGTCCCGAGCTTCCGCCCGAAAAGCTGATCACTGCCGGTGGCGAGATCATCCACGAGCTCGGCACCGCGCGGATGGGGGCCGATGCGCGGTCGTCGGTGGTCGACAGCTATGGGCAGACCTGGGACGTCAAGAACCTGTTCTTGATGGATGGCGCGATCTTCGCGTCGGGTGCCCACAAAAATCCCACTCTCACCATCCTGGCGCTGGCGCTGCGCGCCTCCGAGCGGCTTGCCGCCCGCTTGAAATCGGGAGCCCTCGCATGACGCCGTCGCGCCGCCAAACGCTGCAATGGGTCATGGCCGCGGCGGCGCTGCCACTCGCCCGCTGGACGCCACCCGCACGAGCCGCTGGCCGCGAGACGCCTGCGCCTTTCGAGGTGGTGGACTGGCCCGCCATGCTGCCGCCGGCGCCGCCGGCGCAGGGCTATGGCCGCGATCCGAACCTGATGGAGCCCAAGGTGACCTGGCCGCTCACGCTGACCAAGGCACAACGTGCGACGATCGATCTGCTCGGCGATATGATCCTTCCCCCGGAGGGCAATTCGCCGGGTGCCGGCGCACTGGGCGTCGGCGGTTTCGTCGACGAGTGGATCAGTGCGCCCTATCCGGTTCAGCGCAAGGATCGCGAACTGCTGCTCGGCGGGCTGATCTGGCTCGATGCGCAGAGCCGGGGGCTGTACCAGGCGGCGTTCACGGCGATCGCGCCGTCTCATCGTGCCGCGTTGCTCGACGCGCTCACCGTCGAAGCGCCCGAGCCACGGATGGCGAAGCCGGTCGCCTTCATGGACGGCCTGCGCTATCTTTTCGTGCTGGGCTATTACAGCCTCGACGAAGGTAAGGCCGACATGGGCTATATCGGCGACCAGCCGACCCCGGGCGCCTATCCCGGCCCGACGCCCGAGGCGCTGACTCATTTTGCCGCGGTCCTCCGCGAGCTGGGTCTGGCGGACGTGTGAGAGGCAGCGCTGCCTATTTGAGAAGCTGGCGCACCCGACAGGATTCGAACCTGTGGCCTCTGCCTTCGGAGCCCGGAAATGGGATGCTCGCCGGAGGCGTCCGGGCACACGTTTTTCTGCGCTAAGCTACGACAGGAAAAGATTTTATTTCTCATTGTTGCTGCGCCACGGTATCCTCCAGCAGCCGCCAATTTGATCCCAACTGCTTCCGTGGTGCTTCCGCGGAAGCAGGCGAAACGGCGCAGAGGAGATCGCTATGACGAGGCTGAGCAAGCGCACCGTCGACGCTGCCGACGTCCGTGCCGCGGACTATTTCATTTGGGACGATGACCTACCGTCCTTTGGGCTTCGCGTGTTTGCCTCCGGCCGCAAGAGCTATGTCATCCAGTATCGGGCTGAAGGACGAACGCGTCGATACTCAATAGGCGCCCACGGCGTGTGGACGGCCGAACTCGCGCGCAAGGAAGCTCTGAAACAACTCGGTCGCGTTGCCGCCGGCGAGAACCCTTCGGAAGAACGAGAGCTGAACCACAAAGCGATCACGATGAAGGAGCTTTGCGAACGATACCTCCAGGACCTGGCCAATGGTCTGATCCTGGGTCGCGGCAACCGTCCGAAGAAGCCGTCGACCGCGATAACCGACGAGGGCCGCATCAAGCGACACGTGATTCCGCTGATCGGGACGCGGCGCGTGAAGGACCTGAGACAGTCCGACATCATCAAGCTGATGAAGGACATCATGGCCGGTAAGACCGCGATGCAGGCAAAGACCAAAAAGCTACGCGGCAAATCGATTGTCAAAGGTGGCGCCGGTACAGCGGCCCGAACGGTGGGCCTGGTCGGCGGCATCCTCTCCTATGCGATCGAACTCGGGATCATCACGGCGAACCCGGCGCACGGCATCAAAAAGCCCAAGGACAATGCCCGAACCCGGCGCCTTACCGAAGCGGAATATCGGTTGTTTGGTCAGATCCTGCGTCGCGCAGAGTCTGACTCCGAAAACGATTTCGGCACGACGATCGAGATCGCACGCCAGATCGCGCTGACAGGGTGCCGGCGAGGCGAAATTATTAAGCTGAGATGGGTCGAGGCAGATACCGACACGAGTTGCTTGCGGCTGATCGATACCAAGACCGGAGAATCGATCCGGCCCCTTGGCCTGCCTGCTGTCGAACGACTGGACGCGCTGCGCACCGACGACGATGGAGAATTCGTCTTCCGCGGCGATCGTTTCGCGGACCGGGCCTTCGGCGGCTTTCCCAAGCAATGGAAGCGCATATTCGACGGGACGCCACTTCAGGGCATTACCTCGCACTTGCTGCGGCACAGCTTCGCCAGCATCGCCAACGATCTTGGCTTTACCGAGCTCACGATCGCCGCGCTGGTGGGGCACGCCAAGGGGAGCGTGACGAGCAAGTACATCCACCATATCGACACAGCACTGATCATGGCAGCCGACACCGTGTCAGGTTATATCAACGGCTTGCTTGAGGGGATGGAGTACAAACGCTCCAATTACGCCACGGACCGAATTTCGCGCAAAGCGGCGCTGGAGCGCTTTCTCGCTGACGCTGCCAACGATACGGGCGATCCGACAGAGGAAAAGGTCGCGGCCTGAAGCGACGAAAGTTCATGGGGAGTTTCGCCGACGCTTCGGCGACGTCGCGTCCCGGGTTACTCCCGCGTGATCGCGACAGCCCTCGTCACTCGCCGAGCATCATAGGCGAGACTTGCATGCCGTTCGGTTGGAATGCGCGCTTTGACGAGTCGGCCCACAAGTCGCATCCGCCGGTCCGCCTCGAGCCAGTCGGGTGCGACTGAGTCTTCCTGCGTCCAGTGTACTATGCTCGCCTCGTCGCACCAATCTAGCAGCTTCGGCATGACTTCAGGTGGCGCCGGGCGCAGGGCGATGCCCAAGCTTCGATGCATCAGCCGCCGGTCGCTTTAGGCCCGGCTTGCCGTGGGCGAGCGAAGTTTTGCCGCACAAACCATCCTGGCCATCACCAGGGCAGATCCTCGATGAAGAGGACGAGTTCCTGGAAGCCCGCTGAATCGAAGCCAATTCCTGCCTTTGTCTCGCGCAGCGGAAACCGGGCGGCCGCCTCCAGCACCGACCGGGTGTCGGACTGCCGCTCCGGATCATGGGCGGCAGTCCATCTCGCCAGTGCGGTCACGCGGGCGTGAAGCGCCGCCGAGGCTTCTGCGGCTTCGAAGCCTGCCTCTCGCGCATAGGCTTGAAGCGCGAGCGCCTGGGCATGGGGGCGCCCACGCAGAGGCGCTGGGAGCGCCGACAGGATGTCGAGCGCCGCCTCGAGCTGGGGGCCACTGATCGCCACGGCGTTGAGGAGATCGGCTGCGGCCGGCTGGAGGACGCGATGGCTTTCCGGCTCCATTGATAGCATGTCCATGTTCCTCAAAATGCCAGTTCGGTCTGGCGAGGCTGCGGTTCGCGCGGCGCGATTTCCTCGACCAAGAAGCTGCGCTCGGGCAAAGGCCGCAGCAGGCTTTCCTGCGGCACCGTCAGGTCGAGCCAGGCCATGTTCTGCCGCCGGAGCAGGACGGCGCCCTGCCGCTCCTGATAGAAGAAGATGTCCGGATTGGCTTCGATCGTGACCACCGCGAAGCTGACCGGCCAGTCGGGATTGGCCGGGCGCCAGACGCCGGCGAGATAGAAGAAATTGCCGTCCTCGAGCGTCACCCGGAACCGGCGGTCGCCATTCTTGACTTGGAACGCGCTGGCCGGGATCAGACAACGATGGGTCGGGAAGGTCTTGCCCTCCGAGCGGATGAACTTGAACGGCTGGGCGCCTTGTCCCTCGAGCGGCTGCAGACCCCAGCCTGCCTCAACCATTTCGACCTCTTGCGCGTTGGCCGGATTCCGCCGGATGATCGCGCGGCGGGTGCCAAGGGGCGCTTCCGACTCGAAGGGACTTGCTTGCATGGTGAGAACATAATGCGAACGATCATGCGGTGCAAATCGGAGAGCGTCGATGTGCAATGACTACCGGCTCGAGGTCGACATCGCCTCGATCATGGAGGATTTTGACGATCTCAAGATCAAGATCGACCTGCCCGAGGGCATGCCGAATGTAGCGGCGCGCGAGGACATCAAGATCACCGACGCCGCGCCGATCGTGCGCAGCGCCGCCGGCGGCGGCGAGCTGGTCAACCGGCGCTGGAGCTGGCCGAGCAATGGCGAAAAGGGCAAGCCGGTCTACAACTACAAGGCCGATGGCCGCGAGTTCGGTACCAATCGCTGCCTGATCCTCGCCGACGGCTTCTACGAATTCACCGATCCTGAGGACCCGAAGCAGAAGCGGCAGGACAAATGGCTATTCAACCTGCGCGGCCACCGCTGGTTCTGTATCGCCGGCATCTGGCGAAAGAGTCCGGTCGGCGAGGCCTTCACGATGCTGACGCTGCCCCCGGGCGAGGACGTCGCGCCTTATCATGACCGGCAGGTCAATCCGCTGCCGCGCGAGCGCTGGGCCGCCTGGCTTGATCCATCGGTACCGGCCAGCGAGGTGCTCGGCGTTCTACCCAGGGGCAGCCTGGAGGTGACCCGAGTCTATCCGCCGGGACCCGAGGCGCAGCAGGAACTGGCCTATGGCTGATCCGGCATCGCTGGAGCGGTTCGTCGAGGCCCAGGCACCGATATATGCGACCGCGCTTGCCGAGATCCGGCGCGGCGCGAAGCGGTCGCACTGGATGTGGTTCGTCTTCCCGCAGCTGGCTGGGCTCGGGCATAGCGAGACGGCCAGATTCTTCAGTATCCGCTCGCGCGCCGAAGCCGACGCCTATCTCGCCCACTCGATGCTGGGACCGCGCTATCTGGAATGCGTCACCGCGTTGCAGGACCTCGCGATCGGCGATCCGGTCGCGGTGTTCGGCGACGTTGATGCAATGAAGCTTCGATCCTCTCTGACCTTATTTCAGGCGGTCAAACCCACGCCGTTGTTCGCCGCGGCGCTGCAGCGCTGGTTCAGCGGCGAGGCGGATGCCGCGACGCTCCGCCTGCTTGGGCGCGAGGGATGACGGCGCCATGCTGACGGCCTTTCTCCTACTTCTGGCCCAGCCGCCTGCGGTGGCGGGCACCTGTGTCGCGGTCGATGGCGACACGCTGCGCTGTGGCCGCGAGCGCGTCCGCCTGCTCGGCATCGACGCGCCCGAGCTTCCCGGGCATTGCCGGTCCGGCCGCCGCTGCGCGCCAGGTGATCCCGTCGCTTCGACTCGCTCGCTGCGCGCGAGCCTGAAGAGGGGACCAGTCACGATCCGGCGGATTGGCACCGACCATTATGGCAGGACGCTAGCGCTGGTACAGGCGGGCAGCGCCGATCTGAGCTGCTGGCAGCTCACGCGCAGGCAGGCGATCTACAAGCCTTATTGGGATACGGGCGGACAGCTTGCGCACATCTGTCCCGCGGCGCGCTGATCGGGCGCGCAACTCGGTTCGCGCTGTCAGGCGAGGCGCGCGAACCATTCGGCGTAAGGTGTGTTGCGGACGAGCCGGCGGTTATCGTCGGGGGCGCCGTCATCCCACCAAGGCGGGCCGCGCTCTCCCAATCCCCGTTTGGCGCGATCTACTGCCTGGCGCGCGGCCGCTTCGGCTTCGCCGTCGCCGGCGCGGCGTGCGGCACCGACCTTCCGCCGCGCCTCCATCAGCGCGGAGACTAGCACCTCGCGTTCACTGGGATCGAGCGTCGGATTTGACATCCGCCATAGCCGGCCGCGCACCACGAAATAGCGGCCATCGGGGGTGACGGGATGGCCGCCGACGCGGTCGGGTACGGGCATGGGGGTGAAACGGTCGGCACGCGACTTGGCTGCAACAGAAGAGCCACCCCGTGCGGCCGCTCCCTTCATTGCCCTGACTCTTGCGGAGACTCAGCCGAATCGGGGTCTGCGGCAACGCTTCGACGCTACCGTCACCAACTCGTCTGAGTCACCACGCGTGAATGCTAGATCGCACTACGTAATCATTCGCGGGGGCGGGTGCGCACGGCGGTCGCCGAGGCGAGGGCGCATGATCCCTTGGATCGCCGCGAAAAGGGGCAAAGCTAGCCGACCAGCACTTCCGTTTCGGACGAAAGCGGGTGCACAAGTTGAATTATTAATCATATTCTGCTCGCCCGCGCCTATCGCAAGAAACATCCGAACTGGAGGAGATCCGGGGGCCGTGGACGGTTATGCGCGTTTGTCCGAGAGGCAGAAAGAATGTCTGAGGCTTGTCAGTCAGGGCTACACATCGAAGGAGATCGGCCGCTTCCTTGCGATCAGTGATCGCACCGTCGACAATCATCTGGACCGCGCGCTCAAGCTGATCGGCATCCCCGGTCGTGCAGAAGCAGCGCGCGCGCTGGCGTCGGCAGAGGCTGAGCAGAGTCTGCCTAAGCAGTCGGCTGATCTTGCCGAGAAGCCTGAAATCCCGCCACCTGAAAGCGCTGCGGTCGACGCTGTGCCATACGGGTTCAGTCGTTTCGTGCCGCCGCTGGGAGGGATCCGCAATGCCCTCGGCGTCGAGCAGAAAATCTATGCGATAGTCCAAGTGGCCGTGCTCGGTCTCGCAAGCGTGATCATCCTGGTTCTGGCAGCCTCCGTGATGCTTTGGCTGATCCGCTAGCCTCCCGCATCAACCAAGTAAGAACTCGCGAGAAGCTGCTTCTCGCGAAAGGAGACATGTATGTATCATCTTCCGCAATCAACCGTTCTCGCCCTTGCCGAAGAAACGCGGTCTGCGGTGAGCGCGACCGATCGCGCTATCCACGCTGGAACGCAGTTACTCGCCTCGCTGATTGAGGGGGCCGCAGGCACCGACCTCCCGATCTCCGCGACCCAGCGGCTCTTCGCTCAGGCGCACGCGCACTCGGGCAAACTTGTCGAAGGACGCCAGGGGTTGTGCAACCTGATCACCTCGATGTCCGTCGTCAAAAACCATAGCGATCAGCGCGAAATCGCGTTCGGCTGTCCTAAGGGACTGCCGGAAAACGAGGCGACTGGTGTGCCCGACTTCTTCACGGGTGCGAGCCTAGAGTCCGTGCCGCAGGCCATCTGACTCTTCGTGCAGCCGGATCGTTGAGCACTGCGACATTCGGGGACGCCGATGCTGGTGGCTGTGCTCTTCTGGTCTCTCGCCTTTCTCTGCTGCGCTTTCGCCGCTGTATACGGCGGGCGCAGCGGGAGACGCGTGGCGGCGGCGGCCAAAGCCCCACCCCCCCCCCCCCCCCCCGCCACCGCGTTGGCACCCGACGGCAATTATTGGGGGGTCACTAATCTATGGGTCCTCACCATCGACACGCTGTTGCTCATCGCCTTAATTGCAATCGCATTGCGCTCGGATCGATGGTTTCCGATCTGGAGCGCCGGTCTCCAGTTGGTGGGCGTCGGCTTCCATCTCGGGAGCATTCTTGCGCCACGCTTCGGGGCCAATGTTTACTTTCTTCTTCAGGCCTTCTGGGCAACTCCTTTGCTTATGCTCCTGGTAGTCAGCGTGGCGCTCGATCGCCGTGCCGGCATCGACGATGAGCCGCGGGTCTGAACCTTTTGAGAAGGCAACGGCAAAGGCCTACCTTCGCGCGTGCGATCGTCTCTTGTGGCGCCTTGATCGTGCGCGTTGCGAACTGCGCGGCATCCTTGGCAGGACAGAGGCTATCCTCATCCAGGTGCCACGCCGCGATGTCGAGCATCTCCTATCCTGGTTTGACGCTGTGGAAGATGAAAATGAGGACGTAGTTGCAGTCAGAACAGCAATTGAGGACCGGATAGAGGCGCTGATTGCGTGTCTCGATGCCCTCGAAGCTGACCCGGACTTTGAAGAGGAGCAACTCGACAACGATGATCTGCGTGAGCCTGATGATATAGTCGCATGATCGGCTCCATCCTTTACATCGGCATGCGAGGTCGTCGATCTTTGGAAGACCGGCCCAGGCAACACTGACCTCTCATCCGAGCCGATACAGCGAGATCACGGTATCGCTGCTGGAAAGAGAGCCGGCAGTCCGATGACTAGGTTTGGAAGTGTCCTCTCACTAGAGAGCGCGACGTAATTCGCTGTTCGCCGCACAAGATGCTGATCCCACAAGCTGCCTTTCGAACGTCGGTCAATTGCAACTCGGCATATCTGTGATGGCATGAGGACCTTCTGAAATTCCGCCGCGGCGGATCAATGAAGGAAGAGGTGGTCATTGGGTACGATTTATGCGGCGAGGCACAAGCCCGGTCGCCCGCTTATGAGATCCGGACGCGCCATGCTTCCGCAATGTACGTGAGCGTCACGCCGCTAACCCAGGCACGATCATCGATTCATGACCTTGAAGCGCGATGGAGCCTTCGCCTTGCGTTGATTTATTTGCACCCCGGCTAAACTAGGCCGTAGACTCATAAGCGCGGAGCCACAGGCGCATTGAGGCGAGTTGGACCATGGCGAGGAAGTTCTCCGCCAATTAGTCGTAGCGGGTGGCGACGCGGCGGAAGTGCTTGAGTTTGGAGAAGAAGCGCTCGATCAGATTGCGCTCACGATAGAGCCGCTTGCTGAAGCAGGGTTTCCACTTTCGATTGGATTTGGCCGGGATATTGGGCGTGGCGCCTTGTTCCTCGATCAGGGTGCGAATGCGATCAGCATCGTAGGCCTTGTCGCCGAGCACGATCATGTGCGGCCCAAGGTGGTGGAGCAGATCTTCCACGACTAGGCCATCATGAGCCTGCCCAGCGGTCAGGCTGAGCCGGATCGGGAGGCCTTGCGCATCGACGACGGCATGGATTTTCGTTGTGAGCCCGCCTCGAGAGCGACCGAGACAATGATCTCGATCCCCCTTTTTGCCGTCGCAGCCTGTTGGTGCACCCGGATAGAAGTGCTGTCGATCATCTGGATGTCGCCGTCATAGGCGGCAGTGATGGCGTCCATCATCCGATCCCAAACGCCTGCCTTCCGCCATCGCACAAAGCGATTGTAGCAAGTGGTGCGCGGACCATAGCGTTCGGGCAGATCGCGCCATGGAGCGCCGGATCGCAGCACCCAGAAGACCCCGTTCAGCACACGACGATCATCGACGCGCGGCACGCCCCTTGGCTTGTTGGGCAGCAACGGCTCGATCACACGCCACTCGAAGTCGGTCAGGTCATATCGGCTCATGCCGACGCTGAATCAGAGTTAGGCGCGATATGGAAGACGTCAGTTCGCCGGCTGTAGCGCGTCGCACCAATTGTCCATAAAACGCCAATATGGTCATCGGCTATCTCGCGCTTTTCGCAGCATCGGCCTCTTCGGGCTCAGCGCCGCAACATATGTCGCACGCTTGCTACTGGGTTAGCGGTCGCCTCTCCTACTCCAATGGCACTCCAAGTGTCAGAATTTGGCCTCGCGGCAGCCGCCGTCTCCTAGGCGTGCTAAATCGTAAATCCGAGGCAGAAGCTGACGATGTTTTACCTGCGGCGGTTCAGCGGATGAACCCGAGCTTTGAGCGCAGCATATGGGGCAATTTCCGTGTCTGCCCGCTCACGCCTGAACGAGCAGGATGGATGCGCATGGTTTACATCACTGCCACCGCAAAGCTCAAAGCCTTGCCGTATCGATAGCCGCGCCGTTTATGGGTTCACGGCCTAGACAGTAGCCGACAACCGAAAATTGGAGGCACGCATATGGACGCCTGATCGGGAAGCTGTGAACCAGCAGTCAAACGGCTACAGTAGCTGACCTCGCTCGAAGCACGCGATCGAGATAGGGCCCAGTGCGGCTCTCCCGGCAGGCGGATATCACGGCCGGCGGGCCGCTCGCGACGATCCGTCCGCCTTCTTCGCCAGCGCCAGGACCGATGTCGATCACCCAGTCGCTCGCGGCCGCTACGTTCATGTCATGGTCAACCAGCATGACGGTGTTGCCGGCGTCGACCAGAGCGTTAAGCCGGCCAAGCAGGCGCTCGACATCGGTCGGGTGGAGGCCGGTGGTCGGCTCGTCGAGGACATAAAGCGCACCACCGCGCTGGGCACGCTGCAGCTCGGTAGCGAGCTTGACGCGTTGGGCTTCGCCGCCCGAAAATTCGGTCGCGGGCTGGCCGAGGCGGAGATAGTTGAGGCCGACCTCGCGGAGCACTTTGAGCGACCGACAGACGTTCGGCGCGTCGGTGAAGAACGCCCATGCATCCTCGACGGTGAGCGCGAGCACCTCGGCGATGGTCTTCCCGCGATAGCGAATCTCGAGCGTCTTGGGATTGTAGCGGGTGCCGTGACAGGCTGGACAAGGCGCGTAGACGCTCGGCAGGAAGAGCAGCTCGACCATGACGAAGCCTTCCCCCTCGCAGCGTGGGCAACGGCCCTTGGTGACGTTGAATGAGAAGCGGCCCGCATCGTAGCGGCGTTTCCTGGCTTCGGGGGTCGCCGCGAACAAGGCGCGGACATGATCGAACAGCCCGGTATAGGTAGCCAGGTTGGAGCGCGGGGTGCGGCCGATCGGCTTCTGGTCGACCTCGATCAGACGCCTGATTTCTTCGAGCCCGTCGGCGATGCGACCCTCGGTAGCTGCGGCCGGGCGGTCCTCTAGGGCAGCTTCTGTGCCCACTTCCTCGACCGCGACCGGGCCGCCAAGCGCCGCGATGACCAGCTCGACCAGGGCCTGGCTGACGAGGCTCGATTTGCCGGAACCGGAGATGCCGGTGACGGTGGTCATCACGCCAAGCGGGATAGCGCAATCCACCCGTTTGAGATTATTACGAGTGACCCCTTCCAGCCGAAGCCAGCTCGTGGGCTCGCGCTTCCGGCTTGGCATCCCGCCGCCTTCGTCGAACAGATGCCGCCTTGTCTCCGACGCGGCGACCGTGCGCAGGCCCTCGATCGGGCCGCTGTAGAGGATCTCGCCGCCATGTTCGCCGGCGGCGGGGCCGACGTCGACGATCCAGTCGGCGCGGCGGACGATGTCCATCTCATGCTCGACGACGAACAGCGAATTGCCCACCGACTTGAGGCCGTCGAGCGCCCGCAGCAGCGCCTCGGTATCGGCGGGATGGAGCCCAGAGGACGGTTCGTCCATCACATAGACGACTCCGAACAGGTTGGAGACCACCTGGGTGGCTAGCCGCAGCCGTTGCAACTCGCCCGGCGATAGCGTGGGGGTGCTGCGTTCCAGCGTCAGATAGCCGAGGCCGAGGTCGAGCAGCACCGATAGGCGACGGTACAGGTCACCGGCGATATGCTCGACCACCAGCGCCTTCTCCGGGTGGGTCTTGCGCAGCGCTTTGAGTTTGGCGGCCTTGGCCTCGGCATAAGGCGCGAAGATCTTCGAGAAGCGGGCTATGGGCAGCCGGCTCATTTCAGCGAAGTCTAGTCGCTCGAAGCGGACCGATAAAGCTTCGCGGCGCAGCCTTTTGCCATCGCAGAGGGGACAGAGGCGGGCGACCATGAAGCTCGCCGCGCGCTTCTTCATCATTGCGCTCTGGGTCGTCGCATAGCTGTGAGTGACATGGCGCTTCGCGCTCGAGAAGGTGCCCATATAAGCGGGCTCGATCTTGCGGCGGATCGCGCGCTCGATCTCCTCATGGCTCCAGCCGGGATAGACCGGGACCTGGGGCTGCTCCTCGGTGAACAGGATCCAGTTGCGAACCTTCCTCGGCAGGTCGCGCCACGGCGTGTCGACGTCGATGCCTAGGCTGACGAGGATGTCGCGCAGATTCTGCCCGCCCCAAGCCGTCGGCCACGCAGCGACGGCACGCTCGCGGATCGTCTTCGAAGGGTCGGGCACCATCGAGGCTTCGGTGACCTCGTGGATTCGCCCGAGGCCGTGGCAGCGCGGGCACGCGCCCTCGGGGTTGTTGGGCGAGAAGCTTTCGGCATCGAGATGGTCCTGGCCCGGCGGATAGTCGCCGGCGCGCGAATAGAGCATCCGCAGCAGGTTGGAGAGGGTGGTGACGCTGCCGACCGACGATCGGGCAGTGGGCGATCCGCGCTGCTGCTGAAGCGCCACTGCCGGCGGCAGGCCTTCTATCCCATCGACCTCGGGCACTTCCATCTGGTGGAACAGGCGGCGCGCATATGGCGAGACCGATTCCAGATAGCGACGCTGGGCCTCGGCGTAGAGAGTGGAGAAAGCCAGCGACGATTTGCCCGACCCCGACACGCCGGTGAACACGACCAATGCGTCGCGCGGTATGTCCACATCGACATTCTTGAGGTTGTGCTCGCGCGCGCCGCGAACGCGTATGAAGCCGGAGGCCTTGATATCTCGCATGCTGACCTCCTAGGTCGCTGATACGCCCGGACGTTCGGTCGGTTGCATGGGCTTACAGCATCGGAAGGCGAGGCGGTCGCGGGCCGAGCGGAAACGCCGCGTCGATCCGGGCAATTTCGGCATCTGTCAGCTGCAGCGCGCCTGCGCCCGCGTTTTCGGCGGCATGCTCGGTGCTGGACGCCTTGGGAATCGCGAACACACTCGTGTTCCGGAGTAGAAAGCTGAGCGCGACCTGATGCGCAGTCGCGCCATGACTTTCGGCGATCTCCTCAAGCACTTGGCCGCCCGTCGTTCTCGGGCTGGGGAAGTCGCCATGGCCGAACGGGCTATAGGCGACCACGGCAACGTCATGGTCCTCGCACCAGGGCAGTTCGGCGTGCTCGATCGCTCGCTCGTTGAGATTGTAGAGCAGCTGATTGCAGGCGATCCGTCCCGCGCCGCCGGCGCTCCAGGCCGCCTCAAGGTCAGTTATGTCGAAGTTGCTGACACCCCAGGACAGGATCTTGCCCTGTTCGCGCAGCTGCTCGAACGCTGCAAAGGTCTCGTCGAGCGGATGCGAGCCACGCCAATGCAGCAGGTAGCAGTCGAGCCGGTCGGTGCGCAGGCGCGCGAGCGAGCGTTCACATGCGGCGATCGTTCCGTTGCGAGAGGCGTTGCTGGGAAGCACCTTTGAGACAAGGAAAACCTCGTTGCGCCTGCCGGTAATAGCTTCGCCGACGACGAGCTCGGCGTCGCCATACATCTCGGCGGTGTCGATATGGGTCATCCCAAGATCGAGTCCGCGGCGGAGCGCAGCCACGGCGGATGGCCGATGCGCGTCGTCGATATACCAAGTGCCTTGGCCGACCACCGCGACCTCACGCGGCACGGGGCCGAACGGGCGTTGCTTCATCATTACCGCACCTGGCCGCTGTCACCGGGCAGCTTGTAAGCTAGGACATGACCGTGCTCGATCTTGGACATGCCGTCGAGCAGCTCGGGGGTGCGCAGCACCAGGGCGCGTCCGACCTTGCCAGCCAGGTGGGCGAGACGGCCGGTATCGTCCGGGAATGTATCGAAGATCGCAAAATCGTGATCCCCAAAGCGCAAGCCGTGCCAGGTCGTGGTATCCTGCTCGTCCAGCACCGAGGCGAGCCCGTCGCGGAGAAATGCCGCGACTTCATCGCCCTTTCCATCCTGCGCGATCAGCCGGACGAACAGTGCCTTGACGATTGACGTTCTTTGTTCGTCCACCATGATCACTTCCTTTGTATCAAGGGCTGGCGTAGCCAGCTCGGATCAGTTCTTTGAATCAATTAAGAGCCTCGATTTCTTCGCTGGTAGCCTCTGGTCGATCTCGGACATGGCGTAGCCTAATGTCGGCGCAACGCGCTGAACGAGCGGCGCCCATTTCTGACGCGCTACGACATACGGGTCGACACCATCGGTGCGCAGCGTGACTCCCGCGCCTGCGAGCGTTTGTGTGGCTGCCAGGTAGCTTTGGCGCATGCGCCAGGTGTCGCTGGCGTCATCGGTACGACTCTCGACAGTGGGAAAGTTTGCGTCGAGCGTTTCGAGCAGCAGGCGCGCGCCGTGGCGAACCGAAGCGACCGGGGCGGACGCCGCGAGCGCTTGATAGCGCCGCCGGTCGAGCGCCGTTTCGATCAGTGTCGCTGCGTCGAGCAGCACGAAGCAGAAGCGCGATACCGCGTAGCGCGGATCTTCGAAGCGGAAATAGAAGAGCAAAGGGTAGAAATGGTGCGCTTCCTTGGTAGCAGCGAGCGAGCGGATGAGATTGCCCAATTCGCCCGTCGCGTCAGCGGGGTCGCCGTTTGGCATCAGGCGCGCCAGCATCACCGCCGCATCGCCGGTGCCGTCCGTCATCAGATCGACCGTGAGCGCCAACGTGTTGCGCTCGCGAAGCGCGGAATAAACCTGAACGAGATAGCTCAGAACCAACGATAACACCGATGCCCCGATCAGCGAGTTCGTCAGAAACAGCAGGCGAGTGCCAGTGGTGCGCGGCGCATAATCGCCGCCGCCGACGATCGACAGGCTGTTGCCCGCGACGAGCAACGCCGTGACGAAGTCGGTAGAAGCAGTACCGCTCGATGGCCGGATCGCGGTGCCGAGCTCCGGCTGAACGGCGAGCGCCGCACCTAGTGCCAGCCCTGTCGCCCAGAAGCCTATCAACGAAACGATGATGAGCGGGCCGGCGAATGACAGAATGGTGGACCGTCGCTCACCGAACAGCTTCGTGGCAGCGCGAAGCACGGCCCAGACCGCCCGATTCCAGTGGGTGGCGAGGAGCCCGGTTCCCGCACGCGCGTAGAGTGCGGTCAGGAAGATGTCCGCGAGGAACAGCATCATCAGCGCCGCCCCGATGATCTGTTCGATTATCATGTCATACCCTCACAGGCGCGATCGTGTGGTGATCGGGCGACAGGCATCCGGCGTCTACACCGCCTCGGCGCTATCGCGGACCTTTGGCGCGGACTCGCGCAGCGCACGGGCGACCGCTTCGCCGACGCCGCGCGCGCTGGCCGGATTCTGGCCGGTGATCAGCAGCCCGTCCTCGACTACGTGCTTGCCAAACGGCATCAGCGCCTTGCTGTAGCGTGCGCCGCGTGCCTTCAACTTCTCTTCGAGGTTGAACGGTACGATGCCGTCGCGGTTATCGGCCTTCTCCTCGGCCCATGAGAATGCCGTCAGGTCCTTGTCCTGCAGGAGCCAGCTGCCGTCACTCAGCTTCGCCTCCAACAATCCGACCGGACCATGGCAGACGGCGGAGACGATCTTGCCGCATTCGTAGAACTCGCCAACGAGACCGCCGAGATCGGGCGAGCGAAAGTCCCACATCGTGCCGTGGCCGCCCGCCAGATAGATGGCGCCGTAGTCCGCGACGTTGACATCAACCAGCGGCAGGGTCTCGTTGAGCCGATCCATGAACTGCCGGTCGCGGTAGTGATTGGTGACGTCGCCGCCCAAGCGGCTGTTATGCCCCATTTCGGGCATCATCAGGCTTTGTGGATCGAGCGGGACCCAGCCGCCAGACGGACTCGCGATCTCGCTCAGGAAACCTTGTGCCTCGACCGCATCCCAAAAGTGCGTGAGCTCGCCCAGCCAGAGCCCGGTCCTGAACCCGACGCTTTCATATTGATCGACGTTGGTCACGACGATGAGGATCTTGCCGGGTCGTTCCATGGCTTATGCTCCTTCATGCAAATTTGAAACAGCTTGCGCGCGGGTTGCGGGCGGCCGACCGTCCCGCCGAACGCTATGTCGAAGGTAGAAGTGGGGTCGCGTCCGCCACCTGACCCTCGGCACGATAGTCAGGCGGGATCTCGAAATCCTTCCGGGCCAAGCCGCGGGAGGCTTCCGCGCCACGGGGAAGCCCCGAACGATCGGAATAATCGCGATCCGAACTGCTCGGGTCACGCCGATGCGCGGCCTTGACACCGGCATAAGCGGCGATGTCGAGCAACGTGATCCCAGCCACCAGTGCGGTGGCAATCGCGGCGTTGTGACGCTTGGGGTTGTCCTTGCTCAACGCGCCCGCCAGTGTGCCCAAGTCGAGCGCATCTCCGCCGATTCTGGCGGCCAGCCCGACAGGCTTGTCTACCGACAGCGTCGGCACCGCGCTGGCCAATTCGCGCGCGCCATAGGCGCGGATCAGGCCTTCCTTGTCCTCCAGGCCGAGCGTGCGGGCGATGCGTCCCGGCGCGACCAGCTCGGCGATACCGAGACCGATCGAAAACCAGCCGAGTGCGCGTGCCAGCCGATCCGAACCCGGGAGCGAACTCGGCCCCTTCTGCTCGACGCGCGGGTCGCCTTCTGAACGGGCCACACCCGTGAGATTGGTGAGTGACATGAGGGATTCCTTCAGGGCTGGAGCATGACCTTGACGCAGCCGTCCGCCTTGTCGCGGAACGTCTTGTACATCTCGGGACCTTCGGACAGGTCGACCTTGTGGGTGATCACGAACGAGGGGTCGATCTGGCCCTCCTCGATCCGGCGGAGGAGGTCACCCGTCCAGCGCGGCACGTGCGCCTGCGCCATGCGGAAGGTCAGCCCCTTGTTCATTGCCTGGCCCATCGGGATCTTGTCGACCAAGCCGAGATAGACGCCGATGATCGAGATGACCCCGCCGGGACGGCAGACATAGATCATTTCGCGCAGCACATGCGGCCGATCGTTTTCCATCATCAGCATCTGCTTGGCGCGGTCGAGCAGCGTGTCGGGCTGACTGGGCGTGACATGACTCTCGCTGCCCACCGCGTCGATGCACTTTTGCGGCCCCTCGCCCTCGGTCAGCTCGTTTAGCCGCTCGACGACGCTTTCCTCGAGGAAGTTGATCGTGATCGCACCCGCCGCCGCGGCCATCGACAGGCGTTCGGGCAGATGGTCGATAGCGATCACTTGTTCTGCGCCGAGCAGGATCGCCGAGCGGATCGTCATCTGGCCGACTGGGCCACAACCCCATACCGCGACCGTGTCGCCCGGCTCGATGTCGGCCTGGACCGCCGCCTGCCAGCCCGTCGGCAGGATGTCTGAGAGGAACAGCAGCTTCTCGTCATCGATGCCGTCGGGCACCTTGATGTGGGTCGTGTCGGCGAACGGCACGCGCAGATATTCCGCCTGACCGCCCGGATAGCCGCCGGTCAGGTGGGTATAGCCGAACAGCCCAGCGGTGCGATGCCCGAACGCCTTGTCGCCCAGTTCGCCCTTGCGGTTTGTCCGCTGGCAGACCGAGAAGTTACCGCGCCGACACTGGTCGCACTCGCCGCATACAATTGTGAAGGGGATAACCACGCGGTCTCCCTTCTTGAGCGAGCCCTTCGCCGCGCTGCCGACCTCAACGACTTCGCCCATCGTCTCATGGCCGAGGATGTCGCCGGGCATCAGCGCGGGGATCATGTTATGGAAAAGATGCAGGTCGGAGCCGCAAATCGCGCAGCTCGTAACCTTGATTATTGCATCGCGGGGCGCTTCGATCACAGGGTCGGACACCGTGTCGTATCGGACGTCCTCCTTACCGTGCCAGACTAGGGCTTTCATGCCGTTCTCCTCGGTTGAGAGCGGCCGAGCTAGGTTCTGCCACGCTCCAACCCCATAGGGATCATCCCTAGGGAACCATCCGGGTCCACCTGCGATTGCCGCTGGATCGGCAAACCGCCCGCAGGAGGCAGGACGATGTCGCAAGCCCCCACCAGCGACGACGGCGCGTGTCAAAACGCGGACCGCGATTGTGTAGAAAGAGCCTTGAGGGATCAGAGGAAGTTGCTCGCCTCGGTCCTTGAGAATTTGCCGCTCGGTGTCGGGGTCTATGATCGCCACGGAAATCTGGCGCATTCCAACGAATGTCTGCGGAATTACGGCGGCCTCAGTCGCCTGCCGTCGCGCCAGCCTGCCGAGTCGCGCCGCTGGCAGGCCTATGACGATGATGGGGCGGCGATCGGACCGGACGATTATCCGGGTTCACGCGCACTGCGCGGCGAGCGGGTCATGCCGGGAATCGATTTTCTCCACAGCACGGGCGATGGGAAGGAACGCTGGTTGCGGATCAGCGCGGTTCCTTTCCTGCGTGAGGGCGAACAAGACCATGAAGCTATAATCGTCGTCCAGGATGTCGATGACCTCAAGCGCTCGAGCGAAGCGATCGAAGCGGCCGCAGCGCGCTTAGCCAGTCAATCGCGCTTCATGGAAGCTACGCTCTCTTCCATCCCCGATTACGTCTACGCGTTCGATGCAGAACGGCGATTCGCCTACGCCAACCCGGTCATGCTGGCGTTATTCGGCCTGACCGCTGAAGAGATGCTGGGCCGGACCTTCGGTGATCTGGACTATCCGCCCGATCTCGAAAGCCATCTGAACGCGGACATGGATCGCGTCTTCCGGGACGGCATGACGGTCGAGGACGAAGTGTTCTTCGAAAGTCCGACCGGCCACGCCGCTTATTTCTCGTACATCTGGGGTCCGATCAGAGCTGATGATGGATCCGTCGAGCTTGTCGTCGGCGTATCGCGCGACACCAGCGAACGGCGCGGCTTCGAAGAAGCGATCAAGCGCAGCGAGGCGCGCCTACGCGCTGCCAGCGAGCTGGTTGGACTTGGCATCTATTCCTGGGATCCAATCAGCGGCGCGCTCGACTGGGATGAGCGGCTGCGCGCCATGTGGGGTCTGTCACCGGACGCAGCGATTGACATGGAAGTGTTCGAGGCGGGCATTCACCCTGCGGACTTGGCGGCGGTCCGCGACGCGATCGCTGCCTGTACCGATCCGAACGGCGATGGCTGCTATGCAATCGAGTACCGGGTCATCGGGCAAAATGACGGGGTCACACGCTATATCGCAACCTCGGGACGAGCGGATTTTGAGCATGGCCGTGCGATCGGCTTCATCGGGGCCGCCATCGATGTGTCCGAGCAGCGGCGCAACGAGGCTGCTGTTCGCGCGAGCGAGGCGCAGTTCCGCAGCTTCGCCGAGAACAGCAGCAACCTTCTGTGGATCATCGATACCGCTGCTGCCACGATCGTCTATCGCAGTGCCGCTTTCGAACGTATCTGGGGCGTGCCATGCGACGAAGCGCCCGTGACCCTCGAGGCCTGGATGGAGAACGTTCATGCCGACGATCGTTCGACCGTTACTCGTGCGCTGGACGCCGTAAAGACCGGCGAAGTCACGCAATACGAATATCGAATAATTCGTCCAGTGGATGGCGGCGTGCGCTCGTTGCGCGATACGAGTTTTCCGATCCGCGAAGATACGGGTGAGATTACGCGCATCGGTGGGATCGCCGAGGATTTGACGCAGGAGGACAGCCATCAGGCCTATATCGTTAGCGCCAAGGCTAATGAGGCGCGCCGCCTCGCGGTTCTAGTGCGCACGCTCGGTTATCGCGCCCGCATCTTCGAAAGCGCTGCGGCCTTTCTCGATATTGCTCCGGTCCTCTCATCGGGATGCGTCCTGCTCGATCTTCGCAAGGCGCGTGATGAGGGCCTGTCGATCCTACGTGAGCTCAGGGCGCGGTCGATATTCTTGCCGAGCGTTGCGTTGGAAGACGCCTGCGCAAGCGCCGATGCCGCGGTGACGGCAATGAAGGCCGGTGCGATCGACTATGTGACGGTCGGTGATGACGCCGTCTTATTGGACAGGCTGCGCGCGGCGCTAGCGGAGTGTCACGCGATCGTGCGACCTGCGACGCGCGACGAAGACGCGATTGCACATATCGCACGCCTTACTCCGCGCGAGCGCGAGGTTCTGATCGGGCTGGTTGATGGCGGAACCAACAAGATCATTGCCCAAACGCTCGGCATCAGCCCGCGTACTGTGGAGCTGCACCGCGCACAGGTGATGAGCAAATTGGGTGCCAGTGGCTTAACCGAACTTGGCCAAATCGCGCTCGGAGCAGGTATCGAGCCGTCGGGCCTAAGCGGAAAGGGGCGGAAGCTTCCCTAGGTGTTTTCCGGATGCCAATATGACCGGCCGCACGCGAGCATCGCCCACTTAATGACGCGGAGCTTTGCGATGCAACTTCAGACCGCAACGATGTTGGTGCCAGAGAGCGGTATTTCGGCGCCTCCTCCAGACGACGGGTTGCGCGATGCGCGCAGGTGGGCCTGCGATCTCATCGCCCAAAGATTCAAGGGATCAAGCTCGAGCGGTCGATGGCTTGCCAACGGTATTGAGCGCGCGATTACCGACGTCTATCTGATCGGCGATCGGCAGCCGCTGCCTGCGACATCGGTAGCGCCACATCTGCATATTCTCGTCGAGGGCTGGGTTTCTCACTCTCAGATCCTGGCGGACGGCAGGCGCCAGATCACTGACGTTCTTCTTCCCGGCGACATATGTCCTGCCGTCCCGAGCGACGAGGTGCCGACATCGGAAATCCAGGCCTGCGGACCTGCGCGCGTAGCGGTGTTGGACGAAGAGCGGCTGTGTGAACAATTCCGTGCCTTGGCCGAGCAGTACCGATGCAGGCATCGGCGCGAAACGGAGGGCCGGCTGCGCGCTCGCGTGGTAGGCTTGGGGCGCCGCGATGCGCGGCAACGCCTAGCTCATCTGATCGCCGAAACCTACCTGCGCCTCGTCGATAGCGGCTTCGCCGTGGATAACCTTTTCGCCTGGCCATTCACGCAGGAAGACGTCGCCGACATGCTTGGTCTTACGCCAGTCCACATAAACCGAGTACTGGCACAACTGCGCAGCGAAAACTTGCTCGTCATCAAGTGTCGCCAGGTAACGATTCTGGATTTCGCAGCTCTGAGTAGCATTGGCGGATTTGAACATCGCCGTGAGAATGCTGGGGGCAGCAATGACAGGCTCTGATCACGATTTCTTGGCGGCTCGTGCTCGGGAAGAACGAGAACGTGCGCGAGCAGCCAAGGACGAGTGTGCGAAGCGGGTCCATCTCGAGCTTGCGCATCTGTACGAGCAGCGTCTCGAGCGGAATCGACCGTCTGAGGCAATCGGCGCTAGCTGAGGCGGGCAGTCCGGCAGAGCTCGGTCTCGGCCCGTGCCGACTTTTACGCCCCGTCAGAGAAACGTGTCTAATTATAGTAGATAGTTACCGGCAACGTCCGCTTTCCCGCTGGTGGCCCTGGAACCCGCCAGTCAGCAAGCGGCCCACAAGCGGTTGAAAGGCTCTCGTCACAACCACCGGTCAGAATGCGCCCGATCGCCGCCGCTCACTCTGACCGTGCGCCTTGTTCTCGGCCGACAACAGCAAAAGCAGCGCCTGCTGCGAGGAGCGCAGCCGTGTGCGGTTCGACCGTTTCAGCGCGGCGGGACCGCGCCGGACCCGTCAGCCACCGCGATGAACAAGGCGGTTGGTACTTCGAGCTTGTGCCTCTCACGCCGGCGCGGCAGTCATGGCTCGAAAATTAAGCGAAACGACGTGCCTGCTTCCGAACCTTCGGGTCTTTCCCAGCTGTTCATCGAACTGCGTGCCGAACTGTTGCGGTTTCTGACCGCGCGTCTCGGCGAGACCGGGTCGGCGGAGGATGTGCTGCAGGACCTGTGGTTGCGACTCCAGACGCTCGAGAGTGGTCCGGTCGCGAACGGCCGCGCTTATCTCTACCGGGCGGCCCAGAACTTAGCGCTGGATGTGGTGCGCACTCGCCAGCGCTCCAGTCGGCGCGACGGGGATTGGGCCAGGATGCACATCGGACCCGGAGTCGACCCAGGTGATCCGTCACCGAACGCGGAGGCGAGGATGCTGCAGCGGGAGGAGAACGCGGCGCTCGCGGCTGCGATAGACGCACTTCCCGAGGGGGCAGGCCGCGCCTTCCGGCTCCACAAGCTCGAGGGCCTCCCGCATGCCGAAGTTGCGATCAAGCTCGGTATCAGCCGAAGCGGCGTGGAGAAGCACATTGCGGTCGCGATGGCCCATCTGCGTCGCGCGATGAAGGACTGAGGTATGGCAACTTGGCGGCGTCAGAAGATCGAGACCGGCTCAGGGCCGCAGCATCCAAGCGAGGGCGCATGAGCGCGGACGTGGACGAAACGGCGGCCCGTTGGCACCTCGCGCAGGCTTTGGACGACATGGACTGGCTGGCGTTCACCCAATGGCTGGAAGCCGACCCGCGCCACCGCGAGGCGTTTAACGCGATCGCGCTGCTGGATGAGCGCATCGACGCAGCGCGCCCAGCGCTGTCGCGGCTTGTCGTAGAAGAAGCGCCGCCGACGCGCCGCCCGTTTCGGAGGGTCGTGGGCTGGTCGGGGATAGCCGCTGGCGTTCTGGCACTCGTCGCGGTCGGTCTCGATCGGCTACACTCGGGCCGTCCGTCAGAGGCGGTGACCTACCAGGCGCCCGCCGGCCAGCCGTTGGGGGTGCGGTTCGCCGATGGCTCAAATGCGGTACTCGCGCCGGGAAGCAGTCTCCAAGTGGTGGAGGCTGGCGGCGTCGACGCCAGGTTGAAGGGCAGGGCGCATTTCGATGTGCGCCACGATCCTGGCCGCGTCTTCGTCGTGCGGACCGGCGGTTTTGAGATCCGCGATCTGGGTACGAAATTCGATGTCGCGTCCGGCGGCGCGATGGTTCGGGTCGCCGTGGCGGAAGGCAGGGTCGGGGTGAGGGAAAGCGGTGTACGCGGCGAAGTGACTGTCCAAGCGGGCAAGGCCCTCATCGTCGGTGGCGGCGATGCGCCGATACTCGAATCCACGAGCGCGGCTTCGGTCACTGCCTGGCGCAGCGGTCCGCTTGCCTATGAGGCGGTGCCCCTCGCGATTGTCGTCGCCGACGTCTCGCGCGCCACGGGCAAAGAGGTGACGATCGAAACCGCCCAGGCCAAGCGACGCTTCTCGGGGGTGATAGCGCAGGGAAGCAGGGAAGCGATGCTGACGGCGCTTTCCCAAATGACGGGTCTCAAGGCCAGGGTGGAGGGTGATGCGGTTCGTCTTTACAGCGATCCTCGGCACTAGCGCCCTTCTGATCGCTGGCGCCTCGCACGCCCGCGAAACGACCCTTTGGATCGACATTCAGGCATCGGAACTCTCACCGGCGTTGGCGACACTGTCGGCGCAGACCGGCGTGTCCTTCGTCTATGACGGCGTGCTGCCGCGGCGGACGGTGAGCGCGGTGCATGGCCGAATGTCGCCGCGCGAGGCGCTCGAGCGACTGCTCCGCGGCATGGATCTGCGCGCCGTTCGAATCGGTCCGCTGGCCTACCGGATCACCGGCCCGACGTCGCCCGCGACCCCAACTCCTCCTCGCCCTCCGGAACCCGCGGAGGAGATCGTAGTGACGGGGCGAAAGCGGTCGGAGTCGCTGTCGAGGATCGCAGCACCCGTCGCCGTTTACCGGTCCACCATTTCCGACCGGCCAGGCGCCGCGACCGACGCGCGGGAAGTCGCGCGCCAGATCGACGGTTTGGCCCTCACGAACAACGGAGCCGGAGGCGGCCGGTTGTTCATTCGCGGTATCGCGGACACGCCATTCAACGGTTTCAGCCAGTCGACGACCAGCGTGCAACTGGACGAAGTGCGAGCGACTTTCGACGCGCCCGAGCCCGGGCTCCGGCTCGTCGACGTCGCCCGGGTGGAAGTGCTCAAGGGGCCGCAAGGCCCCCTGTACGGCACTGGCGCGCTTGGCGGTGTCTATCGCGTCGTCACCAACCCCCCCGTCGCCGGCCGCTTCGAGGGGAGAGCCAGCCTTGGGACGACATCGGTTACTGCCGGTGGCTGGGGCGTTCACGGTGACGCTACGATCAACCTGCCGATTTTAGGAGAAGCGATCTCCATGCGCGCCGTCGGCTACTGGGCCTCCGAGGGGGGCTGGATTGACGATCCTGCCGGCCAGCACGATGTAAATGGCTCGAAGACATGGGGCGGCAGGCTAGCGCTCCGCTTCGAGCCGTTTTCGGGATGGTCAGCCGATCTGAGTGGCTGGACGCAAGACATCCGATCCGAGGGGCGCGGCTACGTCGCGAACCCCGGCTCGCGTGTCCGCTCCCGGCCGCGCGGCGAGCCGGCAAATGGTGTGTTCAGAGTCTTTCAGGCGGTGGTGCGCGGGTCGATCGGCGGTCAACGGCTGACGATCGCCAGCGGGCTGGCGCGCCAAACGCAAGACGACGTCTATGACGGATCGGACGCGCCCCAACTCTCGAATATCCTCGGTCCCGTCGATTATCTAGGCCTGCGGCGATTCGAGGTGTTCGATGCCGAAGCCCGTCTCGAGTCCGGCGCGGGCAGCAGAATAGCCTGGGTAGCCGGCGCTTCCTATCTCCGCTCCCGCTCCAGCATGGTGGCGTGGCTGCTTCCCGAGAAAACGCATGTCCCTGAGCCGGTGACCTTTGCGGACCGACAGGTCAGCGAGGCCGCCCTGTTCGCGGACGGGTCGTTCTCGCCAATCGGCCGAGTGCGGCTCGGCCTCGGAATTCGTGCATTCAGTGCGGACGTACTGGCGACCTATCGGCGAACCGATATCGCCTTTCCCGAATCGGCATACAGAGCCGAGACCTCGTACGGAATTACTCCGAGTGCTTCGGTTTCCTACGAGATCGCGGCCGATCAACTGATCTTCGCACGCTTCGCAACGGCATTCCGGCCCGGCGGTTTGGATCCGAGCAACTCCGAGACACGGCGATACGGATCGGACGAAGTCCGCACGGTCGACCTTGGCACGCGTCTCTATTTCGGTGGTGGATTCAATTTCAGCGGAAGTCTCTTCGCCTCCAACTGGCGAAACGTGCAGGCCGACTATCTCGATGCCAAGGGCGACGTCGCTACACGCAACATCGGCAACGCGGCGAATTTGGGCATGGAGATGTCCATCGACTGGAAAGCGGGAAACGGGTGGGGGGTG